>JBKJLG010000319.1:0-8762 GCA_046596995.1 Chitinophagaceae bacterium | reverse complement strand
ATAACGTTCACCCCAAACCCGCCAGCAATGCGCCATACGATGTGCAACTTGTTTGATGGTGGTTTCTCTTCCTGTTGTTCCATCGGGTTGAGGAACACCTGCTTTACGAAAATATTTTTGTGCTAAAATATCTGTAGCGATCTGGCTCCATTGTTTTGGCACTTCTACATTATCCATTTGAAAAACAACTTCGCCTGAAGTGTTTTTAATTATTGAGGTACGGTAATCGTACTCAAACATTTCATAAGGCGTAACATCATCTCTGGTAAACTGACGGGGAAACTGGAGCCCGGTGGCCGATTGTTTTTTAGCAGGCATAAATTAAAAAATTATTTTAGGGTTAATAGTTAGTTTTGATAAACAGTGGAGAACGAAACTATTTTTTCTCAATGAACATTCAAAAGTTTAAATATTCACATTGATACTCCAAATTGTGAACAAATAATTTAAGACAGATGGGCATTGAGTTCTCAGCGAATTTGCACATTTTGGGACAAAATAAATTAGATAGCTCCGAAAAAAAAAGGTAGATAAATAAGTAAAACATTCAATTATCTTATTTAATAAAAAAATAAAATATGAAGGCAGTAGTGCAGCGGGTTTTGCAGGCAAGTGTAACAATTGATAAGAAAATAAAATCAGCAATAAAATCAGGCTTACTGGTTCTTGTTGGTATTGAAGATGCTGATACCAAAGAAGACATAGAATGGCTCAGCAATAAAATAGTAAACCTGCGAATTTTTGATGATGAAAATAAAATACCTAACATTTCCGTAAAAGATATTAGTGGAGATATTTTAGCCGTAAGCCAATTTACTTTGCAGGCATCTGTAAAAAAAGGAAATAGACCATCTTATATAAAAGCAAGCAAGGCTGAAATTGCAATACCATTATATGAGGAATTTATAATTCAGCTTTCAACTGATCTTGGTAAAACAATTTTTACAGGAGTTTTTGGCGCAGACATGAAAATATCACTGATAAACGAAGGCCCGGTTACAATTATTATTGATACAAAAAACAGGGAATGATTTTATTTTGATCATTACAAAAAGTAAAGAAAATATTTTGCAACATTTGGTAATGATTATCCGTAATTTACTGATTAGATAATTTAAGCTATGAGTGAAAATAATTTTTGTAATAGAGATGAATCACTTCGTAATGCCCGCAGAAATTTTTTTAAACAATCGGCTGCACTTACTGCCATTGCGTTAACCCCGCCGGCGTTACTAAAGGCTGCTGACGAAAACCTTGATGAAAAAGCTTCTGCCCTTTTTGAAAAACAAAATTTGCAAATAGAAGTTAATGGCATTAAACATCAGCTTTCTGTTGAGCCACGGGTAACATTGCTCGATCTTTTACGTGAGCAGTTGCATTTATTTGGTACAAAAAAAGGTTGTGATTATGGACAATGTGGCGCCTGTACGGTGCATGTAAATGGTAAAAGAGTTCTCTCATGCATGAGCCTGGCTGTAATGCAACAGGGTAAAAAAATTACTACTATTGAAGGTTTGGCCAAAGGCGATGAACTGCACCCGATGCAGCAAGCTTTTATTAAACATGAAGGCATGCAGTGTGGCTATTGCACACCCGGGCAAATAATGAGTTCTATTGCTTGTATTAACGAAGGGCATGCAAACTCTAAAGATGAAATTCGTAATTATATGAGCGGAAATATTTGCCGCTGCGGAGCTTACCCAAATATTGTAGATGCAATTATGGATGTAAAACAAAAAGGAGAAAAGCTATGATCAATTTTGATTATGTAAAACCTTCCACTCAAAAAGCAGCGATAGATGCATTGAACAAAGATGCTGCATCTCAATTTATTGCTGGAGGCACCAACCTTATTGACCTGATGAAAAGAGGTGTTACTGCTCCGCAGAAATTAATTGATATTAATAATCTTCCCTTAAAAAATATTGAACAGCAAAAAGGATTTATCCGCATCGGCGCACTGGCATTAAACAGTGATGTATCAGAACATGAATTCATCACAAAAAAACTCCCATTGCTTTCGCAGGCATTAAAAGCAGGCGCATCGCCGCAGTTGCGTAACATGGCTACGGTTGGCGGTAATATTATGCAAAGAACACGATGCACTTATTTTTATGACACCACAATGCCCTGCAATAAAAGGCAACCGGGCAGCGGCTGTGGCGCAATGAAAGGGCACAATCGTATGCATGCCATTTTTGGCGCATCTGATAAATGCATAGCAGTGCACCCCAGTGATATGTGTGTAGCGTTAGTTGCGCTAGATGCAACGGTTGTAATAAGCAGCAGCAAAGGAGAAAGAAGAATTCCTTTCGCAGATTTTCATAAGCTTCCTGGAAATACTCCTGAAAAAGACAATAATTTACAAAGAGGAGAAATAATCACTGCTGTTGAAATTCCTGAAAATAACTTTTCTAAAAACTCTTTATATGTAAAGATACGTGACAGGGCTTCTTATGCATTTGCCTTAGTATCAGTTGCAGCTGCGCTGGATATGAAAGGCAATACAATTGTAAACGCCAGACTTGCAATGGGTGGGGTTGCACACAAGCCATGGCGATTAACTTTAGCAGAAAATTTTTTAAAAGGAAAGATGGCTACAGTTGAAATTTTTAAACAGGCAGCAACCATTGCAATGAAAGATGCAAAAGGATATGGATATAATAATTTTAAATTGAAACTGGCACCAAACACAATAATTGAAACATTAAAAACAATTTCAGGTCTATCATAAATTAAAAAACCTCACAGGTTTTTAAAACCTGTGAGGTTTAATCATCTATATAAAATATTTTTATGGGATTTTTACCGGATGAACTTGACAGGGTAGATGCCAGAGCAAAGGTTACAGGCAAAGCTCAGTTTTCGTACGAATATGATTTTCCAAATATGGCTTATGGTGTAATTGTATCAAGCACTATCACTAAAGGAATTATCACAGCACTTGATACAAAAAGTGCCGAAAGAGCACCCGGCGTTATTACCGTTATCAGCCATCTTAATATTCCAAAACTTAAAGGTTACGAGCCAGCACCGGATGCTGATAAACTTCCACCAATTAAAAAGGGTTTTAAAGTTTTTGAAAATAATATGGTTCGCTTTAACGGTCAGCCAATAGCGATTGTAGTAGCTGATACATTTGAAAGAGCAACCTATGCTGCATCATTGGTAAAAACGCAATATCAAAAAGAAGAACATCAAACAGATATTCATCAAGCAATTAAAACCGGAACACCACTTGAAGGAAATTCCTATAAAGATTATGTACGTGGAGAGGCTGATGCATGGAAAAATATCCCGACATCTGTCGGGATGAAAATTGAAGCCGAATATGAAATTCCTTATGAAGTACATCTACCAATGGAGATGCATGGGCTTACAGTAAAATGGGAAAGTGATGACAAATTAACTGTGTATGAAAAAACACAAACCTTATCCGGTACACAGGGAAGTATTGCAAGAGTATTTGGAATTCCTCCGGCCAATGTGCATGTTATAACAAAGTTTGTTGGTGGTGCATTTGGAAGTGCAGGAAATACATGGCCACATTCGATTGCAGCGGTTATCGCAGCAAAGCAAACAGGCAGACCATTAAAAGTTTCTTTAACGAGAGAACAAATGTTTACCATGGTTGGCTATCGTCCCAAAGCAATTCAAAAGATATCAATAGGTGCTTCAACAGATGGAAAACTTATAGGCATTACACACGAGGCAAATGCAATGACCGCTTCTTATGCTGAATTTAGGGAAGGCATTACAAATACAACACGTTCATTATATGCGTGCCCAAATGTAACCACCCGTTATAAACTTTTTCCTCTTGATCTGAGTCAGCCAACTTATATGCGTGGTCCGGGTGAAACTACCGGTATGTATGCATTGGAATGTGCAATGGATGAAATGGCGCATGCTTTAAATATTGATCCGCTGGAATTTAGGCTTATTAATTATGCTGAAAATGATCCCGAACGCAATCGTCCTCATTCGAGTAAATTTTTAAGAGAGGCCTATCAAATAGGTGCTGATGCAATTGGATGGAAAAAGCGCAATCCACAAATTGGTTCTATGAAAGAGGGCGAATGGATGCTTGGTTATGGAATGGGATCAGGCGTTTTTAATTCCGGAAGAGGTGCTGCAAAAGTGGGAGTAAAATTTTTAGAAGATGGTACTTTGATATTGCAATCAGGCGTAACAGATATGGGACCAGGCACCACAACAGCTATGACCAAACTTGCCTCTGCAACTTTTGGTATTCCTGCAAATAAAATAAAATTTGAAATTGGTGATTCTGATTTGCCAGCAGGACCAGGACAATTCGGCTCACAGACTACATCTGCATTAGGTTCAGCAGTAAGCGATGCCTCTATAAGCTGGAAAAAGAAATTGGTTGATATAGCAAAGCAAACTTCTTTTTTTCATACAGAGAAAATTCATGAAGCTGATCTCAAGGATTTTAATTTTGAAAATGGATACATGATTCTTGCGCAAGAGCCTGCAAAAAAATTAAGTTATGCAGATGTTTTAAAATATGCCAATGTTCCGCAAATAGAATTGCTCCAGGATTCTCAAAGAGTTAATCAGGATAAATATACCACCTACGCATATGCTGTGCATTTTGTAAAAGTGCTTGTACATCCTTTAACAGGTGTAGTTCGTTTAGATAAAATTGTTGCCGTTGTTGATGGGGGAAAAATTATTAGTGAAAATACTGCAAGGAGCCAGGTGATTGGTGGTGTTGTAAGTGGTATTGGTATGGCATTAACCGAAGAAGGCATAATTGATCATCGATATGGAAGATGGGTAAATAATAATTTTGCAGATTATCATGTTCCTGTACATGCAGACGTACCGCATATTGATGTGATGTTTGTAAATAAACCTGACTTTATTGTAAACCCTATCGGAGCAAAGGGAATTGGAGAAGTTACGATGGTTGGTTTTGCCTCAGCAGTTGCCAATGCAGTGTTCCATGCTACGGGTAAAAGAGTTAGAGATCTGCCTATTACTCCGGATAAGTTAATATAGTAGAAAATATTTTGTGTATACCGGCACAAGAATTATTAATCAACTATTAAATATTTATATTTTTATCTTGTAAAAATTTTTTTTTATAGTCTGCTATTATTATCTCTCTATTTTTTTACATTCGGGCAAATTTCAAATGACAATCCTTTATTGCAAAAATGGAGCGTTTCATATAATGGCTTTCCCCCAGCTACATCAGGATCATCGCATAATATCATACCACCTTGCCCTGTGGTTATAATTTTGTTTGCATAAAAACTAAAAATACTAATGTCTCCAAATGAGCCACGAGGCTAGGTTAGTTAATAAGATGATGTTCCTGTTACCGCAATTTCAAAGTAATTTTAACGTATGCAGCTTCTGCATACTTTTCTTTTTCTAAAGAAGGCGGTAAAAAAACTATTGCCTGCCGCTGCTTTATTTTTATTACAACCGATATATTCTCAGCACACGGATTCGCTTTTGATTGAAAATATTTACAATACTGGCATGAATTATATCCATACCAATGCTGATAGTGTGATCTTTTACTTTAATAAGGGAAAGAAACAAAGTGAACATAGCAAATTCTTTTCCGGCCTTGTCATGTATCATTCTTACAGCGCAGCTTATCAAATTACATTGAACCAAAATAAAAAAGCATTTGAACACTATGACCGGGCTATTGAAATAGCAAAAAAATACAATTTGAGTACTGAACTTGGATTACTCTATATGAAGAAAGGAACATTAAACCAGTTCACCGGTGAATATGCTAAAGCAGCAAAAGATTTCCTCTCTGCCGCATCGCTGTTGAAAACAAATGAAGACCGGAAAAAAATTATCGGTCTTTATAGTAATGTAATATCAACGCTTAATAATCTGCAACAGCAAAACGAATCGCTACAGAATGTGTTGCCTGCATTGGAAAACGACAATACGAATGAAGAAGAAATTGCCAGCATCCTTTCCCAGAAAAAAACAAACGAAACAAGTCTGCATTTCCCTGACCAAACCACCCTTCGTGAAATAAGCGGGGGCCATACGTATGTGATTTTTGGTGGAGCCAAATTTCATTTAGCAGACCTTTATGAATTGGGTAATTACAGCAACTTCCGCAGTGTAAGGAAAATACCGGATGGTATGCTTTCCCATATTCCTGATATCCCTAACGATGGCACTATACTTATGGAAGTTAACGGAGTCAAGGTTTACCTGATAAAAGATAAAATGCGTCATCTTGTTGAAAATCCACAGGTACTGCAGTTTTTCGGAGGATGGGACGCCCTGTACAAAGTGCCTGAAAATGGTCTTAACCAAATACCTGATGCAGGAGATATTGTTACCATGCAAAACGTGAACAGCACTTTTAATTTTAAAAATGAATACGAAGTACTGATTGATACCTTAAAAACCACCTTACTTCAAAACACCCGGTTACTGGTTGAAGTTGGAAAAAAATTAAAAGAAAAAAACCATATGCTGCAAAAAAGAAAAATACTGCTCTGGACATCTGCCGTTTTCCTACTTGCCTTACTGTTTATTGGTTTACTGTTGGTAAGAAATTTCAGGCAAAAACAAAAAATCCAGCAGCAATCGCTAAAGACGATAAAAATTGAGGAAGAATTACAACAAAAAATGGCCGTGGAAAAAGAAAGAACAAGAATAGCTGCCGATATGCACGACGATTTAGGAGCCGGGCTATCCACGCTGAGGTTTTTAAGTGAAAAAGTGAGACGCAATTCCTTTAGCGATGTTACCCGTAATGATGCCGATAAAATAATTAATAATAGCAATGACCTGCTGCAAAAAATGAACGAGATTATCTGGGCGATGAATGAAAAAAATGATACTGTTGAAGATTTGCTATTTTACACCCGTGCTTATTCCGTAGAGTATTGCGAAGAAAATAATTTAGAATGTGAAGTTAATATACCCGAAACAATATCACCACATTTTGTAAGCGGTGAAATAAGAAGAAATTTGTTTTTAACCGTAAAAGAAAGCCTGCATAATATTGTAAAGCATGCTGAAGCAAAGAAAGTGAAGATCAATTTTTATGTTGGTAAAATGCTTTCTGTATCCGTAATTGATAATGGAAAAGGATTTACACTAAATAATAAGGACGATGGGAATGGATTAAAAAATATGAGAAAAAGAATTGAATTTATTGGAGGTAATTTTGAAATGCTAAATGAAAAAGGAACGATTGTGAACATGAGTGTTCCATTAGTATAGCTCAAAACTTGCCTCCCCCGAATTTGAAGCTTGTCGCTTAAAGTATTATGTATAACTTTTGTTCTATTGCCGCCCCATAATATACTTATACTTTTACTCACATGGCTCCTATTACAATTTGCCTGGTTGAAGATTTGAAAGAAGTGAGGGAGGGCATGACAAGCCTGCTGACATTTGATGAGCGCTTTGAAGTGCTTGCTTCTTTTGCCGATGCAGAAAAAGCAGAAGAAGAATTGCCTGCCTGGCAACCGGATATTGTGATCATGGATATTAACCTGCCCGGCATGAACGGAATTGAGTGCATTAAAAAAGTAAAAGCTAAGTGTCCCAAGAGCCAGTTCATTATGTTCACCATTTTTGAAGATGATGAAAAAGTTTTTGAAGCGCTGACAGCTGGCGCCAGCGGGTATTTGCTAAAAAAAACACCATTAGCAAAAATTACCGATTCATTGATGGAGCTGCATGAAGGGGGTAGCCCTATGAGCACTCAAATTGCCCGCAAGGTGATTAACCGGTTACATACTTCCAACTGTACTGACGAAATCAAACTCCTGTCCTCCCGGGAAAATGAAGTATTGCAGCAGCTTGCCAAGGGCTTGTTATATAAAGAAATTGCAGACAAACTTTCAATTGCTACCGGCACCGTTCGGCAGCACATTCACAAAATATATGAAAAGCTTCATGTACAAAACCGTACTGAAGCGCTGAATAAAATGAACACGAAATTCTGATGTTTCTCAATCTTTCTTTTCAAACCTAACTTTTGTTCTATTGTTAAGCTTCAGGCATTACCATACGTTTGATTTATAAAAATTCGGTTACCATTCTTTCACTTATAAAAAAATCGTCATGATCAAAACGTATCAACTTATACAAATTTTTCTTTTTATTTCATTTATTGTTGGTTTATCAGCATGTAAAAAAGAGCAAAACAATACTGAAGATCTTGGCCGCACAATTTTATTTGTCAGTAACAGAGATGGAAACGATGAAATTTATGCGATGAACAGTGATTCAAGCAATTTACTTCGGCTGACCAATAATGCAGTACCCGATGGACGTGCCACATGGTCGGCAGATGGGCAATTTATTGCTTATGCATCGGGAAATGCAGGCACAAGAGATATTTATATTATGGATGCCAATGGTCAGAATGTCCGCAATTTTACCAACACGCCTGCTGCAGATGAAGATTGGCCTAACTGGTCACCAACGGGAAATCGAATAATCTTCTCCAGTAACCGTGATGGCAACCATGAAATTTATGTAGTAAACTTTGACGGTACAAATGCCACCAGGCTAACCAGCAGATCACAGGATGACAAATGGCCAGCCTGGTCCCCGGATGGCAATAAAATTGCGTTTCAATCACTTTTAGGTGCCGGCAATACCGATGTATTTACAATGAATGCGGATGGGAGTAATGTGACACAGCTCACTACTGCCACAGCACTTGATCAGATGCCGACATGGTCGCCAGACGGAATAAAGTTAGCGTTCATGAGCTCAAGAGATGGGAA
>JBKJLG010000315.1:0-7057 GCA_046596995.1 Chitinophagaceae bacterium | reverse complement strand
TAACGTTTTGCAAGTTTTTCCATATCAGCAGCAGAAATGGTTTGTTGTTTTGCCATCTTTTGAATATCCGCAACAGATATGTGAGTTTGTTTTAAAAGTTCCTGATAGGTTTGATAGTTTTTATTTCCAGATTTAATATCATCAGGAATTGTATAACTGTATCCAAAACCGGTTTTTCGTGGTTTTTCAATTTTCGCGGCAGATTCTCCTTTTGCAGGCGCAAGCTTTTCATCTTGGGTAAAATCAAATGTTTCAGGAATATCTATACTTATTTTTTTTTCATTTTTAATGGTGTTTACATTATTTAATTTATTTGCTTTTAATAAAGATGTTTCATTTTTTTTAACCGGCAACTGTAGGGGATGTACCTTATTATTTTCAGCAGATAAATTTTTATTTTGTAAAGGAAATATTGCACTGGGTTTATAAACTTTTTGAACAGCATCTTTTTTTGGCGACAGCCATGAGATTGAAAATAAAACGAATGTTACAAAAATCATTGTAAGCAACTTTTGTCCGTAGTTAAAATTGCTTTGCTTTTTAACTTCCATTATTCTTTTTACACGATGCAGCAATTGTTTTTTGCCGGAGGTTGACCTTAATGCCAGACGCATCGTTACCTTTCTGTCTTTTTCCAACGATAATAATGCAGAAGCGTATGCATGAGGATCGTACTGATATTGTATTACAAAATCATCACAATAATTTTCTCTTTCTTTTTTAATTATTTTACCCAGCAACACCACAAAAGGATTAAAGAATAAAATGGTTTCAATAACAGAAACAATTAGATTTAATACATAGTCGTTTCGGTGTATGTGTGCTAACTCATGCAGAATTATTGCTTCCAGCTGATCTGGAGTAAGGTTGTTGATTGAGGCTAAAGGAATTAAAATAACGGGTTTAAAAAAACCAATAGTAGCCGGTACATCTACAAAAGTAGAAATCCATAATTTTATATTTCTTGTTATACCTATTTGCCTGGCTACTTTTTCAGTAAATAATTTCCATTCTGCCGCAGGCTTTTGCAAACCACTATTTTTAATAAAATAAATAAACCGGTAACAATTTATAAGCCTTAGCGAAAGAAAAACCAGCAAGCATAAATATCCTACTGAAAGGTAGGGGAGGATAGTAGCCGCTTTTACCCAAAGCATATTATAAAAACTATATGCTGCATTTTTATACAAAACACTTACTTCAATAAATAATGCAGGCGATGAAGCATCTGCCTGTAAAGCAATATATTTTGAAAAAAATGTTACTGTAAACCACACAAAAATTGAAAATAAAAGTGCCGTGCTTATGTTGGTTTTAATTTTTGCTGAAAGATTTTTAGATGAGCCATTAATAATGATATAAACTATCCATAAAACGGCAGCCTGCCATAAACTATTGGCAATCGCCCAGCCCAACGATTTTAAAAAAGCTGAATGTTGGAGATCAGTCAGGTTCATCCTTAATTATTTTTTAAGGTTGTCAAGATATTTTTGGATTTCATTCAGTTCATCTTTTGAGGTTTTTTGATTGCCCAAAGCTTGCAATACCAATTGGGTTGATGAACCGGAGAATAGCGTGTTTATCATTTTATCAAGAAATTGCTTCTGTGTTTTTTGTTGTGAAATTGCAGGGTGATAAATATGCGTTTTGCTGCTATCATCTCTAGTTACAAGCCCTTTCTCAAACATTATTTGTAAAAGTTTAAGTGTAGTAGTATAACCCGAGTCTTTATTTTTAGAAAGCTCTTCATGTACTTCACGTACGGTTGCCTGCTCTCTATCCCACAAAATGGTAAGTATATCCAGTTCGCTTTCTGTTGGCTTTAATTTCTTTATAGGCATAAATACGATTTTGTTCGTAATGCTAATATACGACTTACTTCGTTATTGCAAAATAATTCTCAAGAAATTATTTATTACTGCCATTCATAAAAATAATCCAAGAGAAACTTTCCTGACACTCCCCCTATTTATAATTGTTTCCCTTCCGTTCACTCACTCAATTTAAACCATACACAATCATTCCGGTGCATTTACACAATTGTTTAAGAGCAGGAAATACAATTTGTACCTTTATTATCAATATTTAAACCATGTTAAAAGCGCTGCTTGTAGATGATGAAGTAAATAATTTAGAAAGCTTAGCGTTTTTACTTCACCATGATTGCAAAGGCATAGAAGTTACGGGAAAAGTAATGAATGCTGCCAAAGCCAGAGATTGGTTAGCCCATAATACTGTTGATGTTATTTTTTTGGATATTAATATGCCGGGTGAAAATGGATTCCAATTTTTAAGCAGTCTTCCTATCCGGAATTTTAAGGTGGTATTTGTAACTGCTTATAACGAATATGCTATACAAGCCATTAAAGCCAGCGCATTAGATTATATTGTAAAGCCCGTTAACATTGATGAACTGCGTACCACAGTTGAGAAACTAAAACAATCACTTATCAATCCCGTTGCTGCAGAACAAAACCGACAGTTGCTTGAAAATTTGTTGCAAACAGTCAATAAAAAAACTCCGCCAAAAAAAATAGCGCTACCACATTTAGGCGGCATTAGTTTTATCGAAGTAGATAACATTGTATCGTTACAGGCCGACAGTAATTATACTATCATTCACCTGAATAATATGCAAAAACTGGTGATAACAAAAACCCTAAAAGACTTTGAAGAACTACTGGATCAAACACAGTTTGCAAGAATTCATAAATCTTATATTGTAAACCTCAAGTACATAAAAGAATACAGTACAACAGATGGTGGTATTGTAAAAATGACCGACGGCAACCAGTGGAGCATCAGCCGTAGACAACTGGAATTTTTTCTGGAAAAAATGAAGACAGCAAGTTTGATGTTTACCAAATGATTGCTACTAAAAAAATAATTTAGAAAGTTGGAGGAAATTTATTTTCTACTGAGAGACAAAAGAAACAGCAACTCAAAGCCTTGTTGAACTTTCACACCTCACAGAATTGTAATACATTCTTACCTTCACAACAAACTTATCAATGCGGTTTATCATTTCATTTTATTTTGCTTTTTTTATTTTGATTACCTGCCGGGCACAGCACGCAGGCTTTACCGCATTTACAGTAAATGATGGCTTACCCAGTAATTATATTTATAGGTGTCTGGAAGATGACAAAGGATTTTTATGGGTTGCCACAGATGCAGGTATTGCAAGGTTTGATGGAAAACACTTTCAAGTATTTACTACCACGCATGGTCTGCCAGATAATGAAGTATTGGCAGTTGTAAAAGAAAATAATGGCCGCATTTGGGTAAATTGTTTTAAGCAAAGCCCAGCTTATTTTGATGAAGTGCAAAACAGGTTCATCAATTCAAAGGAAGACACTACTCTTGCAAAAATAAAAAAGAGTACACTTAATATGTATTCCTTCACATTAAAAAATGGAGGTGTGATGTATGTTAATGACAAAGGCTCTTTTATCCTCAGAGATAAAAAAATAATCTCATATTATCCGGGGAAAAGGGCCGATGATTTTTTGATAAAAGAAAATGATAATGGTACGCAACTTAAGCTTGGAGGTTCGGTATCTGGTTCAGGGATAAAAATATTCAGTCAAAAAATTTATCAGGTAGATGGTACCAAATATATAGACAGCGCAACACTAAAAAAAACCAGTTCCGGAGACATTTTTAAATATGGTGTTAATGATGATAAATTTTATGCATTTAACTTATCAAAAAAAACATGTTATATCTATTCTAATTTTGAGATAAATCCACTTCGCTTCAAGCTGGATTCTGTCAGCATCTCTGAAACTTTCAACAATTTTGAATTTACCCCCGATCATTTTTATTTGTTGGGCAACTCCGGCAAGCTTTACCTGTTCAACAAAAAAAGCTTGCAACAGGAGGTTGTTTTGAGCGGCAACTATTTATCTAATTCTATGTATAAGGATAGTAAAGGAAATATGTGGGTATGTACCATTGATAAAGGGTTGCTTCTTTATAAAAAAAAACAATTTACTACTGTTAAAATGCCTGATGATTTTAACAACACAAATTTTTTGAGTATTGCATATAAAGAGGATGGTACCCTGCTGGCAGGCAATTTTTATGGAGAAATAATAGAGGCAAATAAAAAAAACCTCAAAATTAATTCAATACCGAACCAGGATAAAATATCACGGCAGCGTAAAATTCTCTTTTCTCAAAATAAAATTTTCACTTTTTCAGAAAACGGCATTTATATAAATTATAAGAAGGCGCTAAAAAAAGCCCCATCAAATATCCCGGTTGGCGGCAAAACTGCTATTAATTATAATGATAGTATTATTATTATAGGCCAATCATCCAGCCTTGAAAAATTGAACACTCTTTCGGAAAAAATTGTGAGCCTGAATGCAATGGGAAAAAGGATCACAGCCTTAACAAAAAGCGTTGATGGTATGGTATATTTTGGCTCTACCGATGGCTTGTATAAATATATTTACGACAAGAATATTTCGGTACCTCTAAATCAAAGTAACGCTTTGCTTGGCGAAAGAATTACTTCGCTTTGTGCTACGTCGGATAAACTCCTGTGGGTAGCTACTTCAGGTAATGGACTGGTAATAGTAAAAGATGATAAAGTATTGCTTCATATTGGAGAAAAAGAAGGTATTATCAATAATGCATCTAGAAGTATCACAGCGGGAAAAGCAGGACAGATTTGGTTAGGCACAAGCGAAGGCCTAAGTTTAATAAATTATAAGTTGCAGCATCATGGTTTGCAATACACAATTCAAAACCTCTCTGTAAACGATGGCTTGAGCAACAACGTGATCAACGAAATGATCTATCATAATGATACGCTATATGCAGCTACAAGTGATGGGATTACTGTTATACCGGGTAATGTTTCAATTCCTACATTTAATATTCCTGTAGAAATAATACAAATAAGCATTAATCAGCAAGATACCAGCATTGCCAGTAACTATGATCTCACATACGATCAGCAAAATATTCTTATCCGGTTTGCCGGAATTGAATTAAGCGGTCACTTTAAAAATCTAGAGTATTCATTGGATGAAAATAAGAACTGGTTTACTTTAAATGATAATACATTAACCCTTCAACTTAACCATGGGAAGCATAATTTACGAGTAAGAGCGGTAGATGTAAATGGAAACATCAGCAATAAAATTTTAACCATTCAATTTAACATTGCTACACCTTTTTGGAAAACGATTTGGTTCTGGATTATTGTAGTATTAATAATTCAATTGCTCAGCATTTACTTTGTAAGCAAGTGGTTAAAAAAAAGGAAACAAACAAAACTAGCGAAAGAAATTGCCAGTGTAAAAACCGCTTCGCTGGAGCAGCAGGCATTTACATCATTAATGAACCCGCATTTTATGTTTAATGCACTCAACAGCATTCAGCATTATATAAACGTGCAGGACAGGCAAAATGCCAACCGTTATCTCAGCGATTTTGCTTCTCTGATCCGTAAAAATTTTGAAGCAGCCCAGCAATCCTTTATTCCTTTGGAACAGGAACTAGAAAACGTAAAAATATATTTGCGATTAGAGCAAATGCGTTTTACAAACCGTTTTACCTACAAAATAAATATTGATGATAATCTGGATTTAGAAACCTGGATGATACCCACCATGATGCTACAGCCCATTTTGGAAAATGCATTGCTGCATGGTATTATGCCTTCAACTATTGGTGGAGAATTGATAATTGACTTGAAAGAGTTGAATAAAAATTTGCTTATCACCATAACCGATAATGGTATTGGTATAAAAAATAGTTTGGCATTAAAACAGGGTGATCAACACAAGAGCCGTGGTATGGAGCTAATAATGAAACGTATAACAGCGCTCAAACATTTTGTAATAGAACCTTTCACAATAAATATGTGTCCTGCTTTTGAAAAAGATAAAAACCCTGGTAATAAGATTACATTGTTAATTCCTGAAGGGCTCTATAAGGGTTGGTTGAATGCCAATAAGAAATACTGATCTGCTATATATTTTGTAGACAATATTAAGATCAAGGATACAAACCACGTTGCCAAGTTTACCACTCACTCAATCATTAGGTATACTTACTCAATTATATCCTTGTCTTGCGCAAGCAGTACCCTTAAGTCTTTTTAAAGTAACTACTTTGTATCCTTTCTATAACTGCTTAAATAACCTCATAATGAAAAGGATACTCACATTCCTCTTATTGTTGTTTTCAGCACAATTGTTTGCCCAAAATTATCCAATTACAGGTATTACTATCTCGTTACCAGCAAACCCTGATGCAAGTACAGTTAAATGGAATAGTGGTGCATCTATGATAACCATTACCGCTGCGGCAAAACCGGTAAATGGAAGAATAGATGGACGTGTACAGGAAAGCAAAATATTAATAACCATAAAAAAAGGTGGCAGTAAAATATGTGGTTCCTATACTTCTTCATCTGCACCTTCTGCAAATTTTACTTCACCTACCAAAGTTTGGAGTGGTAATAATGCAGTTTCTCTATTAGGTCAAGATTGTACTTTGCCCCCCGGCGATTATGAATTTTGTGTTCAGTTTTTTGGCGCCGGTCCTGCAGGTATAGTTCCTATGAGTGAGGAGAAATGCAAATCATTTACGATAAAAGCAAATGAACAAATAACCTACCAGTCGCCGCAACTCATTTCACCTGCTAATGGTAATGTGCTTAAGGAAATGGATTTAAAAAAACCTATGACATTCAGGTGGACACCGGTAATTCCTAAACCAAGGGAAACGGTAACCTATCGTGTAAGGGTATGGCAATTAATGCAAGGACAAAATGGCACGCAGGCGATGAAGGCAAACCAACCCATCATTACTAAAGATGTTGACAATCTTACACAAATAACTATACTCAATTTAGAGTCTTCTCCATGCAAGCCACCTTATCTATGCGATTTTATATGGAATGTTCAGGCATTGGATAGAGAGGGAAAACCAATTGGTGGAAATAATGGAACAAGCGAGGCTTTCGGATTTACTGTGCAACCTGTAAATGATCCGCCTTCCATTCTTAAGTTGCTAATGCCCAGAAATGGTTCCA
>JBKJLG010000184.1:0-4159 GCA_046596995.1 Chitinophagaceae bacterium | reverse complement strand
CTGAAAATATTGCGGTAAAAATGCCGAGGTAAATAGCCACTAAAAATCCTGCGCCCTGTTTTATGTATGCTACCGGGTAAAAAATAATAATGCTACCAGTTAAAATAATTGCTGCCGTAAGAGGAATGAATATCTTTTTTAAAAAATATTTTTTATTAGTTTGTCTGTATTTAAAATATTGTGTTACGGCAGTTAGCAAGGCAATAATTACAGCCACCAATATCATCACTTTGTTATAAGTAAACTCCCTGTCTTCAGGGTCAGCAATGTTTAAATTAAAAACTTTGTTATAAACCGGTACAGAGGTTACAGCAATGATAAATATTGCTGAAAGAAAAATAATCAATGAGCCGATAAACATCCAGAATTCTCTTGATGAAATATTTTCTTCTTTGTGTATGGCAGGTATCTTACTATAATTTTTAAAAAGAAGAATTAGCATGGGCACCGGAAAAGCAAGCACATACAAGCCTATCAAAATATTCATCGCCATGCCTGCTTCAGTAAATGAATGTACAGAGGTGTCACCCAAAATGCCGGTACGTGTTAAAAAAGTTGAATAAAGAATGAATGCATGCGTAAGAATAATAAAAAGGAAAGATGTTTTCAGGGAGTTGCCGGTGGCATTATAAATCACCATGCAATGAAGACCGGCAATTAAAATAAGCCAGGGTACAAGCGACGCATTTTCCACCGGATCCCAGGCCCAGTAACCGCCAAATGATAAAGATTCGTAAGCCCATTTTGCTCCCATCATAATACCAACAGCCAAAGCGCATGCGCTAAACAATGTCCAGGGTAGGGCGGCTTTCACCCATTCTCCAAATTGCTTTGTAATTATGCCCCCAAAGGCAAATGCAACAGGAATAATTGTGCTGGCAAAACCCAAAAATAAAACCGGCGGGTGAATAACCATCCAGTAATTGCGGAGCAAAATATTTAAGCCTACACCATCTTTAATAAAAGATAAATAATTAGCCTGGCTAAAAATAGGTCCTTCCAGTTCGTTACGCGTTAATACAAAAGGGTTATTGCCAATTTTTACCCCGGAAAAATACAAGCCCAATATCATTAATGCTAAAAACATTTGGGCAAAACTTATTACAGTCATTACAGGAGCTTCCCATTGTTTGCTTTTAAAAATCAAGACTGATCCCAGCACTGCATGCCAAATGCTCCATAATAAAAAACTTCCTTCCTGTCCTTCCCAAATGCAGGCCAATAAATATTTTGGCTCCAGTTCTTTAGATGCATGTTTATAAACATATAAATACTCAAAGTAATGATTATAGCAGATAAAAAATATCACAGAAAATACGGCGAGTATCGAGAACATCTGGATAAAGAAAGCCGTTCGTGCATATTTTATCCACGATCTTTTTTCTATGCCAATAACTTTTATGGCTTTAAAATAGGCAATGGTAGAAATAATAGATGCAACAAAAGATAATAAGAGAAAAAAGTGACCTATTTGGCCGGGTAGTAAATGTTCGCCTTCAAACTTCATGGGCAGGTTTTACGAATTAGATGGTGTTACAGTTTTTTCCAACTGCTTTTTATCATCTTTATATTTTGAGGGACATTTTAAAAGTATATTATCGCATTCAAAAACATCACCTTTCATTTTGCCTTTTAAAACAATTCTTTCACTCTGTTCTAGCTCTACGGGTTTCGTGTTTCGGTAAATAACTTTGGTTGTACCTCCTAAACTGTCCTTGGCGTAAAAAGATAAATAATTAGGATCTTTTAATGCATCAAACTGTATGGGTTGCTCCTTATCCAGTTTCGCAATTAAATGCACATATTTTCCTTGTTTTTGCCTGGCAGACTGGATGGTATCATAGGTAGAAAAATCAACCGAATACATAAGTAAACCGCCGATGGCTATAGCAATTATTACCAGTATAGTTATGTGTAAAGGTTTCATTTTATAATGATGCCGCAAAATTAGTTTAAATGAGGGTACAACGCTTGAATTTTTATAATTATTTCTAGTTGCAGTAGCAATTCAGTCAATGGTTGGTGAGGATATTGTTTAATTTTTGTTTGCCGTTCAGTCACTTATCTTTGCATGCGTTTTTATAAAAATTGTAATTATAATATGGTTGATATATCCCATTTCGATCCCAATTCTGCAGGCAACCCAAACAACAATATTTTTGGTTTACCTTTTACCGAAGATGAAGCTGCCCTGGTAATTGTTCCTGTACCGTGGGAAGTTACGGTAAGTTACAAAGCAGGCACGGCAAGGGCGCCGGAGCACATGTGCAAAGCCAGTATTCAAGTTGATTTAAGTGATGCCGATATTAAAGAAGGCTGGAAAAAAGGTTTTTACATGCGTGATATTGATAAAAAGCTTTTAATGAAAAGTGATTATCTGCGCAAAGAAGCTGAATTGTTTATCAATTATATTTCTCAGGGAGAGGTAGTTGCTGACAATAAATTCATGTGTAAAACTTTAAAGGAAGTAAATGCCGGTAGTTTATTCTTAAACAATTGGGTATATGAGCAAACAAAAGAACTATTAGATAAAGGTAAGCTGGTTGGGCTTTTAGGTGGAGACCACAGTACTCCCTTAGGATACTTTAAAGCCATAGCTGAAAAACATAGTGATTTTGGCATTATCCAGATTGATGCACATTGTGATTTGCGGGAAGCTTATGAAAATTTTACTTATTCGCATGCGTCTATAATGTATAATGCTTTATCTGAAATTCCGGAACTAAAAAAACTGGTTCAAATTGGAATAAGAGATTATTCAGATTCAGAAAGTGAATATATAAATAACAGTAACCAAAGAGTTGTCACTTATTTTGATAAGCAGATTAAAGAAAGAATGTATGAAGGGGAAACATGGAAATCAATAACAGATGAAATTGTCAGCCATCTTCCACAAAAAGTTTTTATCAGTTTTGATATTGATGGCTTGCATCCCAAACTTTGTCCGCATACAGGCACACCCGTGCAGGGTGGTTTTGAGACAGAACAGGTTTTCTATCTGTTAAAAAAAATAATTCAAAGCAAAAGGCAATTGATAGGGTTCGATCTTAATGAAGTTGGAATAAGCACAAATGAATGGGATGAAAATGTTGGCGCCAGGGTTTTGTTTAAACTTTGCAATTTAATGGTAGCAGATGCAACAATTTGATATTACGCTGGTAAATGAAAAAGAAAGATCATACAGATTAATGATATTTTTCTTTGCTGTGTTGCATTTTATTTTTTTCATTTATTTATTTTTTGTGGAAGGTCTTAAAAAAGATGCAATACTCGGTTTGGTATTAATGGCTTTATATATTATTTACAGAGTGTTGGAATGTAAACACAATAAACAGCCATTTTCATTTAGCCCGGGTTTTTTTTGGGTAAATATACTTGCCTTTAGTTTTTTTTGGTTGGCAGTTATTGACTTTGTTTTATCCATACTTAGCACAATTGCTTTACAAAGAACAATTTTCAATTTTTCTAAAGGCAGAATAGAAACAAGAGTTATCCCCTGGAAAAAATATAAATGGGATGAATTTAATAATGTGATGATAAAAGATAATTTTCTTACGCTCGATTTTAAAAATAATAAACTACTGCAGGCAAAAATTTATAATACAGATATTAATGAAAATACTTTTAATGCCTTTGCTGCTCAACAGATAAACAAATAATGATTACTGCCTACATATTATATTCTGATGGTAGCGGAAATATTTTTGAAGATACCACACTATATGCAACCGGCAGAAGCGGCTGGGATGCAGTGCCCGTTTCGCCTGACGAATGGATTGAATTACCAGCAGGCGGACAATTATATGAACTACCTGAGCGCCGCGGAATTGGTATTGATGTACAAACAGGAGAGATGCGTTTGTGTGAAAAAGGGTGGGCTGTTGCGGCTTTCATCCCCCCGGCACATACAGGTTTATACATTGCAGCTTACGAAAGTTTGCCCGGCGCTGCCACGCTTCCATTATTTTGTTATACAGCAGCAGCCTGGAACAATGATAAATTTTATGTACCGGCCGTAAGAATTGAAAATGATATACGGCAAGAGAGTGAAGGTTTTTTAAATGAAAAAATTCAAGAGGGAGTTCAGCAGTTTTTAGCAGCCTATCCCCATAACCGTTTGGTTAAGCATTTAGCCGATAATTGTTGCAATACGTATCAC
>JBKJLG010000225.1:0-2627 GCA_046596995.1 Chitinophagaceae bacterium | reverse complement strand
TTGTAGCGCTCTTTTGCTCCACTCCATGTTAAGTGCTCCAGGTATTCATCCTGAGAAGCAAACTCTTTTGGTACCGTAAAATGCGGTAATAAAATTTCTCTTTTCAGATCAAGTAATTCTACCTTATCAATTATTTCATTGGTATTGTCTAATGCTTCCTCAAGGTCTTCAAAAACAGTTTGCATTTCTGCAGTGTTCTTTAAAAAAAACTGGTTGTTAGGAAAAGCAAAGCGTTTGTTTTTTCCTGTTATTTCTTCATCAGATGCATTGGTTACTTTTTCTTCAAATTGTTTTGCCCCTGTATTTATACAAAGTAAAATATCATGTGCATTTGAGTCCTGCTCATTAACATAATGAGAATCGTTGCTGGCAATAATTTTTACATCGTATTTTTTGGCAAACTTTAAAAGTACTTTGTTTACTTTGTCCTGCTCCGGTATGCCATGGCGTTGCAACTCAACATAATAATCTTTTTGAAAAATATTAAGCCACCATTTAAATTCATTTTCGGCCTCAGCCTCACCTTTTTTTAAAATTAATTGGGGCACCAAGGCACCCAGGCAACAAGTGGTTGCAATTAATCCTTCGTGGTGTTTATGAATAAGTTCTTTATCAATTCTTGGATATTTAGAATACATACCTTCTATATACCCTAGCGAGGTAAGCTTTACCAGGTTTTTATAACCGGTATCATTTTTTGCAAGTAATATCTGATGGTGTCGTGGGTCTTTATCTTCTTTACTAAACTGTTTTTTGTGCCTGTTTTCAGTAATATAAAATTCGCAGCCAACAATGGGTTTTACTTTTAATGTGCCATCGGCATTTGTATGATTATATGCTTGCTTAACAAACTCAAACACTCCGAACATATTACCATGATCTGAAATGGCTAGTGCAGGCATACCATCTTTTATCGCTTTTGCGTAAAGGTTTTTTATTGATGCAGCACCATCTAAAAGAGAGAATTGAGTATGTACGTGGAGGTGAGAGAACTTCATCAAAAGGATTTAATAACATTAAGTTGCAAATATCGTTAAAAGGCAAGGAGAGAAGGGTGGCATTTTTCCACAGATATACAATAACTTATTTTGGAAGAGGGTATGCCTGCAAAAGGCACAATAAACCAGGTTGGTTGTTTTGTAAGAAGTGTAAACCTATCTTCGCCACGCTTAAGAAAATTACTTTTATAACCTACAGTTACAAAGCCCGCTCTGTTGCAATGTAATTGTTATAAAGCCCCATAGTCAGCATGAAAATATTTTGTTTGTCTGCCTTGCTAATGGTATATTCTTTTACAAATTCAGCTAACGCACAATTCGGTTCAAATACTTTTAAACCTGTTATTGCAAAAGAAAATTTAGTTGCTTTAAATTTTATTGAAACTATTTCTTTTACGCCTTCGGGTTTGTTGCAATCTGATAAAGCAACTTATGGGCCAGAAATTGATTATACTCCGATTACTGTAACATCTGCAAAAAATATCGAATTAGAAGTTGCTGGTATCGAAAAAATTTCATCAGTTCAGTTTAAATATGCAATGATGATGAATGTAGATGTGGAAACTGTTACCGGTTCATCTATCTATAATTTTATTGACGACTGGTTTGGCACCAGATATCGCATGGGCGGTACCACTAAAAAAGGTATTGATTGCAGCGCTTTTACAGGGACTTTGCTTTCATCGGTATATTCTTTTTCTGTACCCAGAACAGCAAGGGAGCAGTATGGTGCATCGCAGCACATCTCAAAAGATGAGTTGCTTACCGGAGATCTTGTGTTTTTTAATACAAGAGGCGGCGTATCTCATGTAGGAGTTTATCTTACCAACGGGCACTTTGTTCATTCTTCCAGCAGCCAGGGCGTTACCATTAGTAGCCTTAACGACAGCTATTATGCAAGTAAATATATTGGCGGCGGCAGAATTAATCAGTAATTTTTTGTTGTCTGAATTGTGATTAAACAGATTTATCGGTTTAGGATTACTGTTATTTATCTCAAATTTTAAAGCAATCTTTACTCTTTACCTTCAATCTTAATTTCTTCTCATTCCTGTTTTACTTCTGATTGTTTGCCAAACGGGCAATACATCTGGCGAAAGCTTACAATAAATAACACTGCCGGCATACAATATTACAAACACAAAGGATTTTAATATTATTCCTGAAAAGCCTTTTACCGGTAAAAATAAAAAGTAACAAATGGCATAGCAGGCAAAAGCCAGCACAATTGCATAAGCAGTTTTATTACTAAAGGGATGCATATTAAATTTTCTCTTAAGAAAAATAATACGAACAGCATTGTACACACTAAAAGCTGCAAGATGAGCATAAGCTGCGCCAATAATTCCAAATTCTTTTACCAGCACATAACTTAAAGGCATTGCCAGTCCTAATAATATAACACCTGATAAAAACTCGAAACGCCAATAAACGGAGGTGCCGATGATCTGAGAATTTACACCTGTGCCCAAATCAACAATCTTTGCCAGCCCAATAAAAAAGAATATCCATTTAGAATCAAAATAGGCGGGGCGAAGTTGAAATACTCTCACCGCTTCTTCATAATTAAGCCAGATCAATAAAAAAATACCCAGTGAGGCTATTAAAAGATTGATGCCGGAACGCTGA
>JBKJLG010000284.1:0-6082 GCA_046596995.1 Chitinophagaceae bacterium | reverse complement strand
GAAGAGAGTGAGATTGAAAAAGCATTGGACAATGCCAAAACAGAAGCTGCCGCATCTTTTAAAAACGATGGCATCTATATGGAAAAATTTGTGGAAGAGCCACGCCATATTGAAATACAGGTTGCCGGAGACCAGTTTGGAAATGTTTGTCATTTAAGTGAAAGAGATTGTTCTATTCAGCGGCGCCATCAAAAACTGGTAGAAGAATCACCTTCACCTTTTATGACGGATGAACTTCGAGAAAGAATGGGTAATGCAGCTATAAAAGCCGCATCAGCTATAAATTATGAAAGTGTTGGTACTATAGAATTTTTGGTGGATAAACACCGCAATTTTTATTTTATGGAGATGAACACAAGGATACAGGTGGAGCATTGTGTTACAGAAGAAGTTGTCAATTATGATCTTATTAAAGAGCAAATAAAAATTGCCAATGGAGAAAAAATTTCAGGAGCAAATTATTATCCCCAAATGCACGCTATTGAATGCCGTATAAATGCAGAAGACCCTTATAATGATTTTCGTCCATCTCCGGGAAAAATAACAGTGTTGCACCAACCCGGCGGACATGGGGTAAGAGTAGATAGCCACGTGTATGCCGGCTATGTAATTCCGCCTTATTACGACAGCATGATAGCAAAACTTATTGCTATTGCCCAAACCCGTGAAGAAGCCATCAACACCATGAGCCGTGCTTTGAGTGAGTATGTAATAGAAGGGGTAAAAACTACAATACCTTTTCATCAACAATTAATGAAGCATCCTGATTTTATTAGCGGCAACTTTACTACAAAGTTTTTAGAAGGGTTTACTATGAAGTAAAAATACCCTTGTTTTATATTATAAAAAAAACGCCTCAAATTACTGAGGCGTTTTTTTGTAATTTTTTTTAAAAAGCAGGGTCAGGTGGGGTATTGGTATTATTATCTCTTTCTAAGAAAGGATAAGGCAAAAAATTTCTTCTCCTTTCGGTGGTAGGTCTTACAAACCTTCGCATGTCTTCTAACTTTAAACCAGACATAAATAATTCTATTGAACGGTGTTTATATATTTGATCTAAAATTTGCGACTGGGTAAAAGGTCCAATCAATGGTGGCAAATCTGCACCTACCCCAAAAGGATCTGAAGCCGGCTTTTTCATTACAACTTTATTTAATTCAATTAAAGCATCAATTAAATTTGGAGGCGACATTCTTGCATATGCTTCGGCTTTTATCAGCGTAATTTCTCCGGGTAGATAAACAGGAAAAGGTGTTGTAGATGTTGCCCCAAAACCTAATATTTTAGAAGCGTATGCACTAGTTGTGTAAAATGGCACTCTTTTATCGCCGGCATCTGGCTGTAATCCCGCCGGTAACCCTAAAGTTATATTATCTATTACTGCATATACATTATTGGTGGAAGTTGATGTTTCAAAAATGGGATTGAGGTTTACTGTTGTAAAATTAAATGTAGATTTCGCTGCCAGATTTACAAGATTTGCTTCTGCTAATGCAAGCGAATAGTTTCCAAGAAACAAAGCATATCTAGCCTTTAGAGCATGAAGGGTGTTGAATATATCAATGCCTAAAGGTGCGTTGGTAATAAAGGCAGAAGAAATCGCATTTGCATTAATAGTAGTTAAAGCATTATCAATAGCAGCAATAGCTTTTGTAAATCCCTGTAGCCTGTCAACAAAAGTTACATTTAAACCAATATTTGCAGGAATCTTTTCCCAAAACATTGAGAGGTCGCCAAGCGCCAGCGCTTTAAAAATGGTAGCATAAGCAATTAAACCACTTGCGTATTTTTTATCACCCAGATTAGCGGCATTTGTTATTACATTGTCAGCATCAAATATTATTTTATTGCTGGTTGTCCAAAGTCCCCCCAAAATAGTATTGGTACCATCAACTGAACCTCCGCCCAGTTGCAATTGAAATTCAGAGGTATTACCCTGATTCAACACTATTAATTCATTAGTTAGTAGCCCATTTAGTGTAACCCTGTTGTAAAGGGAACTTGCCCGGCCTACAGTGTACAGCCTTTGTAACCCAATAACTACACCTGTCATTGCCTGGTCTGAAGTAAATGCTTTATCAGTGGGGACAGCAGAAGGATTGATAAAATTCTTTTTGCAAGACATTACAGATAGTACTGTGATTAACAGTAATCCGTAGAATAATGTTTTTATAATTTGTTGTTTCATATTTATTAGTTGTTGGGTTAAAATTTAGTTGCGATTCCAAATTTAAAAGTTCGGGGAATTGGCACGGCCCCAAAATCAATCCCTCTTAATAAAGTGCTTTGCCCCGCAGCGTTTACTTCGGGATCATACCCTTTATAATTATCCCATGAAATAAGATTCCGTCCGCTTAAACTTACTGACAGATCTTTAAAGAATTTAAAATTACCAAAGCTGTAACTCAAAGAAACTTCCCTCAATTTTACAAAAGAGCCATCATCAATTCTCCATTCTTCTATTTGGTAAATACTGTTGATATAGCCTCTTGGATAAATACCTAAATGTTCTTTTTCAGCTTCGGTTCCATTTCCTACTCCCTGCCTTGTTCTAAAATCAGCATTGAAAACATCTACACCCTGCACAGCATCTAATTGAACACGAAGATTAAATTTTTTATAACTAATTTCATTTACAAGTGATGCAGTATACTTTGGATTAGGGTCACCAATTACTTTACGTAACGTTGTCCCTGTTGGTAAACCTGTAGTAGCATCTCGTTGTGGTGTAAATGCAAATGGAGAATTTTGTATTCCTTTTTCAATTTGACCTAAACCAGCTGGAGTTTTTATCATATTTCCATTTTGATCAAGTGCAAAAAAAGTTCCGTAAAAAATCCCAACAGGATAACCTTGTAATAAAGCAACAGGTGCTCCACCATTGGTGCTGAATAAAGTTAATGCCTTACCAACATTCAATACTTTATTGCGATTGTGATTATAAATTGCAGTTACATCCCAATGCAGATCTTTTTTACTAACAGGGGAGCCGGTAAGTACAATTTCAAAACCTTTATTTTCAAGTGATCCAAAATTATCAAGCAAGCTTGAATAACCATTCGTCGGTGCAATCTGTCTATTAATCAAAAGATCTTCTACACGCTTACGATACCAGTTAAACTGTAAACCAATCCTGTTTTTAAACATAGATATATCAGTTCCTATCTCTATTTCTTTTTGCCTTTCCGGTTTTACATTTTCATTTGCTAACCTGCTACTTCCGGATAGTGCATTCCTGCCCAGATATGAGTTACTGCTATAGGAGTTTATGCGATCATATGCGCCAATACCTGTAAGATTGCCAGATTCGCCATAGGCAGCACGAATTTTAAAAGTATTCCACCATGGTACGCTTTTACGCCAAAAGTCATTATCAGATAAAATATAACTTCCGCTGGCTTTATAGTATACCTGATTACGTTCATCTTTACCAAAAACGGATGAGCCGTCTAAGCGAACTGCCCCGGTTAAGAATAATTTGTCTTTTATCCTAAAATTTTGTTGCAGATAAACCCCTGATACAGATATTTCAGTCCTCTCATCTGTGCTTTGTAATGGCGTGCTTGCTCCGTTGATTGTAGAAATAAATGGAGCCAATCCTCTCCCTTGCACAAGTGAATATTTATTTTTTTCATATTGAACAGAATAACCTACCTGTGTGGTTGAACCAATATTTTTTGTAATATTAAACTGGTAAGTACCATTAATTTCATTATTTATTTGAAAAAATTGATCGTTGCCGGTGCTTGTATATCCGTTTAATGTAGGATCAAGGGTAGCACCACCTCCAAAAAATCCAGGGCTTACAAAATATGCATATGGAGGCAAGTAAGTTGTTCCGTTTTGCCCATAATTGTCAATCCCTAAAGTGTAATCAAAAGTTAAGCCGGTAAACGGTTTTAATTTAAATCCCACATTAGCAAGTATACGGTTAGTTTCCTGGCGCTGTTTAAAATCTTCTATAACTGATACAGGGTTTGCACGCCCTCTTTCTCCCACAGCTTTTATATTTCCATTTGCATCACGGGTAAAAAGATCATGATAATTTCCAATAATTGTAACAGAGTTCATAGGAGAGAAAAATGAATTACCATCAGGCTTTTCGTTTGCAGCACTGTTAATATAATTTAAACCCATATTAAAAGTTAAATATTTATTTAAAACCTGATCCACATTTGCCCTGAAACTGAATCTTCTAAAATTTGTATTCTTAATAATTCCTTCATTGGAAAAATAAGAACCGGCTAAATAATACTTTGTTTTATCTGAACCACCGCTCACCGAAATATTATTATCAGTTCCAAAACCTGTTTGAAAAATATAATCCTGGTAATCGTACCGGGTAACAGCAGTTGTGGTCAGTAATGTAGGATTAAGGATATCCTGAGTTTGCACATCTGGCGAACCTCCAAATTTGGTCGGTGCCATATTCACATTTAATTTTTTTCTAAGCCTGCTTGATTGGATGCTGGTAGAGAAATTTATCTGGGGAGCTCCGGACACACCTTTCTTCGTAAATATTTGTATAACCCCTGCATTTGCTCTGGATCCATAAATGGCTGCTGCTGCAGCGCCATTCAATACTTCAATACGATCTATATCAGCTGGGTTAATATCAACCAATCTGTTTTGCCCGATGCTTCCAACAAAATTAGTTCCATCGTACCCACCTTGGGTATTAGTCACCCTGGTAGTAGCATTATTTACAATAACACCATCTATTATATATAAGGGTTCGGAAGAAGATAATACAGAACTAATACCTCGCAAACGCACAGACATTCCCCCCGCAGGATCTCCTGAATTTTGAATGATTTGTGCACCTGCCGTTTTACCCTGTAAAGCCTGCAATACATTTCCGGAGGCACCTTTATTTAATTGATCAGCTTTAACGGTGGCAATATAATTACCCAATTGTTTTTTTGTAGTGCCGGCAGATGTTCCAGTAACTATTACTTCATCCAAGCCTATTGCATCATCTGCTAAAGTGGCATTAGCAACATAATTCTGGTCGTTACCAATACGAACTGTTGTTTCATAGGTTTTAAATCCTATTCCGGAAAATTCCAATATATAATTACCGGATTTTTGCGGAGCTTCCAATGAATAATTTCCATTCATATCAGTCGTAGTTCCATTGGTTGTATTCTTAATTAATACTGATACACCCGCAATCCCCAGATTGTCTTTGCCTGTTACTTTGCCTGAAATTTTTACCTGACCTGTAACAACCGAAGCAGTAAAAGTCATTAGTAAAAAAATAAAAGGGGCTTTGAACTTTGAGAGGCTTAATAAATTTTTTTTGTTCATAAAGCAGTTGGTTTAAAAGATTGATAAATGTTAGTGTTTTTACTACAGGCTTGCAAAGGATGGAAATATAGAGCAATCTAAAAAAAATATTTTGATTAAATATTTTTATGTTCAAAATCCTTTCCCGTTCATCACAATAAATAATTTTAATCTCATTTTTTTTATATTTATCTGATAGGCTAATTATTACAATACCAAAATGTTTGCAGCATGCCTGTAAAAAAGCCTTTGTTAGTGAAAAAATCAGGATAGCCAATGTTACCATACAGCATCAAAAAAAAGAAGCCCTTAATGAAGATGCGATGCGGGGGGAAAATGATTAAAACATTAAGTGAAGGGAAAGATGATCAATACTAAAGACTACCAGCCGGCATTATTGTAACCTGGCATTTTTAAAAAACGCTGCCAGCTTTTTTTCATCCAGCTTCCCATTTGTTCTTACGCCACTGCAAACATCCACCCCATAAGGCTGCACTTCATCTATTGCTCTTTGTACATTTTCTGCATGTAATCCCCCCGCAAGAAAAACAGGAATTTTTATACTCTCAATTATTTTACGGCTCAATTTCCAGTTATGGGTTCTTCCTGTACCGCCGAGTACTTTTACTGCAAGTTTTGGGTTCCCACTGTCCAGCAATATTGCATCAACATAAACTGAAAATTTTATGGCTTCTTCTACCGATGCTTCATTAATAACATGTATAACCTGCACCAATTTTACTGCAGGGATTGCCTCCCGTATTATTGCATATTCTTTTTCATTCAATTCATC
>JBKJLG010000235.1:0-4063 GCA_046596995.1 Chitinophagaceae bacterium | reverse complement strand
AGATGAAGTGAAAAAATTTGTACCCGAAGGGATAGAAGGTCGTGTTGCGTATAAAGGTTTTTTACAGGAAGTTGTGCATCAGTTTACCGGTGGCTTGCGGGCTGGTATGGGATATTGCGGTGCAAAAGATATTGATGCTTTGCAACAGGCAACTTTTGTAAAAATTACTAATGCTGCGATGAAAGAAAGTCATGCACATGATATTGAAATAACGAGGGAGGCGCCCAATTACAGCAGGTAATAAAGCTGGTATTTATATAATGTTTTCGTAATTTTTCTTAATAACGTTAGATATTCCCCTCGGATTATTGTTAGGGCTATCTTTTTCTCTTGACAATAACAAAAAGGTTATTACCTTTGTATGGTAACAGAACGTTTTGGACGTTTGAGAGACACCACCGCAGGGTGTAGTACTTGTCGCTGTTGCACAAAAAAGATATCTTAGCCAGCGTAATTTTACGCTGGCTTTTTTGTTTTCTTTATATACATTGTGGCATAAACTACTTTAATTCCATGCTTTGAAGGTCTAATACACATGGCCACTAAATATAAATTTTCTAATTGTTTTATAAATATAAAAACATCTTGCTTTAAGGCGTTTTTTCCTTTGTATTCTATTTTGCCAGGAAGAGATAAAATTTTTGGAAGAAGTTTAAAATCATTGTATGAAACTGCAACCTGACCTGAGTTGGATTCTTTTAAAGAATTACTATGTTTTCTCATAGTGTGCCGTATACCGCTACTGTCAATAATTATAACAGATCTTCGAATATTTATTTTTAAAGTTTTATAAATAAAACTTGAGGATCGTTTTGTAATTTTTCCTATCTCAACTTCTTTATGAACATTTTTTGTATCGTTGATTACAAAATCTACTAGTTCGGTTATTTTTTCTGCAGACCTCAATAATTACAATTTAATACAATATAAGTATCACGTAAATAGATTAAATGGATTTTTAAGCATTGTAATAACTAATTTATAAAGGCATTAAGTTCAAATCAACTGAAAAATAAATTACTGCATAACAATTACTCAGATAAATATTGTTGTAACTCCATTTCTGTTTTTATCAAAACTTCCCGTGCTTTACTTCCCTGGTTTTGCCCTACAACACCTGCAGCTTCCAGTTGATCCATTTATCTGCCGGCCCGGTTGTAACCCAGTTTCATTCTTCTTTGTAATAAAGAGGTGCTTCCCTGCTGGCTCATAACGATCAATCTTGCAGCATCATCAAACAATGGGTCTTTATCATTTACATCAAAGCCTCTTGCTTCTAACTCTTTTTCATCAACATATTCCGGCAGTAAAAATGGCTGAGAATATCCACGCTGGTCGCCAATAAATTCTGTAACACTATCTACTTCCGGGGTATCAACAAAAGCACATTGTAAACGGGTAAGCTCACCATTATAGCTGATAAGCATATCACCTTTTCCAATTAGTTGCTCAGCGCCTCCAACATCCAAAATGGTGCGGCTATCTATCTTACTGCTTACTTTAAAAGCAATACGTGCCGGGAAGTTTGCTTTAATGGTTCCCGTAATAATATTTACAGAAGGCCGTTGCGTTGCAATAATTAAATGTATGCCCACAGCCCTTGCAAGCTGTGCCAGGCGTGCAATTGGCATTTCCACTTCTTTGCCGGCGGTCATAATTAAATCAGCAAATTCATCTATAACCAAAACAATAAATGGTAAATATTGATGTCCCTTTTCGGGGTTCAATCTTCTTGCAACAAACTTCTCGTTGTACTCTTTTATGTTTCTTGTACCGGCTTCTTTTAAGAGATCGTAGCGGTTATCCATTTCAATACACAAAGCATTTAATGTATGAATAACTTTTTTGGTATCAGTAATAATTGCATCTTCTTCACCCGGCAACTTTGCCAAAAAATGATTTTGAATTTTACTGTAAATACTTAACTCCACTTTTTTCGGATCAACTAAAACAAATTTTAATTGGGACGGATGCTTTTTGTATAAAAGAGAAACAAGAATTGCATTTAGTCCTACTGATTTACCTTGCCCCGTGGCACCCGCCATTAATAAATGAGGCATGCTGGTAAGATCAACTATAAAGTTTTCGTTATCTATTTTTTTGCCAATGGCGATGGGCAAGGAGAAATTATTTTTTTGAAACTTTTCAGAGTTTAATAATGTCTTCATGCTCACTACTGTTTTGCGAACATTGGGGACTTCTATACCAATGGTTCCTTTACCCGGTATGGGTGCAATTATACGAATACCAAGTGCAGCAAGGCTTAGCGCTATATCATCTTCAAGATTTTTTATTCTTGATATGCGAACGCCGGCCTTGGGAACTATCTCGTAGAGTGTAACCGTGGGTCCAACCGTTGCCATTATTTTATCTATCTCAATATCGTAGTTCTTAAGTGTATTAATAATCTGGTTTTTGTTTGTTTCCAGTTCAGCAGGGTCTCTTACTATTTGCTCGCTGCCATGGGTTTCTAAAAGATCGAGCTTGGGATATTTATAATCACGCAGATCTAAAATAGGGTCGTAAGGTTTTACCGCATCCGCTTTTTTAGGGGTGTCATTTATTTCTTCATTATTTTTTTCAGGAACACTTTTTATTTCTAATTCTAAATCATTCTTAGGCACATCAGCAATATTTTTTTTTGGTTCAGCATTTTTTGGTTCATCATCAAATTTTTCCAGGCTTATATTTTCGTCTTTTTCAATCAACTGCAAATCAAATTTTGGTACAGGTTCTTCTTTTGGCGCAAGCATTTGATTGCTCACAGGTTGCAATGAATTTGTATCCAATGCTTCTATCTCATTTGTGCTTTCCGCAATATTTTCCGGCACAATATCACTTTCTTCTTTTGCAAATTTTTCTTTTTTTACGCTAAAAACAGGGTTAAACCTCCAGATAATATAGGACAAGCCTGCAACCAGCAAAAGCGCTGCTGTACCTACTTTGCCGATAATCTGTTGCAACCATAGGTTTATCATATCCCCCACAGCACCGCCCCAGGCAAAAAAGCTACCCTGCGTTAAAAATGATGCAGCTACACTGATAACTACTAAACCAACGATTAAATATTTAATATTGCGGCTCACAGAAAATAATCTTCTGCCAAAGAAAAGATTAACACCTACTATAAAAAATAAAGTGCAAAAAAGATAAGAGGCCACACCAAAACCTGAGCGAAAAAATATATGTGAAAAATATGCGCCGGATGAACCAAGCATGTTAGCCACTTTTTCATCCTGGCTGGGCAATAAAATTTTAGCACCTTTTAAAACTTTAGACTGATCTTCCTGCCAGGTAAATAAATAGGAGGTAAATGCTACAAACAAAAGAAATGCTATAAGCAAAAAAAATGCGCCAAGAATTTTGTGTGTTCTCTCATCTTTCCATAATTCTTTAGCCACAACTTTTTCCACCGTTTCAGGGTTCATCTTTGCAGGATCAGGTGCTTTATTTTTTTTTATTTTTGTGCTGGTTGCCATGTTGCAACAAAGATAATAAAAGGTTTAAGAGGTTTGCGACGTTTACTGTTTTTAAAAAGTTATTTGATTTCGCTTTTAAATAAACCAATAAATAAAAATATCCAACCCAGTATAAACAGTAAACCGCCTACAGGTGTAATCGCACCTACCCATCTATAGCCCGGCATTACAGCTCCTTTAATATACATAAGAGCATACAGTGATCCGCTGAATAAAATAATCCCGGCAATAAAAAATATGCCTGCCCATCTTATAAAATTATTAGGAAAACTTTTGTACAAGATGCCAGCCGCAAGTAAAGCAAACACATGATAAAATTGGTAGCGTACGCCTGTTTCAAAAATATCCACAGCATAATCTGAAATTTGTTGCTTTAAAGCATGAGCAGCAAAAGCGCCCAGCCCTACTGCTAATGCGCCAAGCACTGCAGCCGTTTTAATAAAACCTTTATGCATATTACAAATTTATAAAATCTGGCAGGTAATCAGGCGGAAGATCATCAACTTGTAAGGTTAATGTTGCCTGCCTGTAAAAAACTTCTCTTTCTTTTATTTTTTCGGTGATATAAAAAAGCATTTCCTCAT
>JBKJLG010000058.1:0-2888 GCA_046596995.1 Chitinophagaceae bacterium | reverse complement strand
GGTAATTTGCTTTGATCTCCCAGGCGGAAATTATCTACGATAGAAACTCCGGACTTCCAGTTGCCATCTCTTTTATTACCCATATCTACGCCCTGAATATCATTTTGCTTGCCCGCAAAATTCCACATAAAATATCTCAGGTACATCCAATTGCTTTGGTAACTCACAAAAAATTTTATATTATCGGCCATGCTCGGCTTGCCATCATACTTGCCTGTTTTTGCGTCTTTGGTTACATTGTCAGTAAAACCCATATAATAATCTGCATGCCCCTGATCGTTGCTTGCATCCCACATTCTGGGGAAAAAATGCTTGTCTTCAGGCGCATATTCTGCAACATACTTTCTTCCGTTCTTCTCATATTTATCTTTTCCTTTAACAAAGGTTTCAATCGTTTTTTGCTCGGTTACTTCTGAGGTAAAATCCTGCCCAGAAAGCAAAGGCCAATCTCCATACTGCTCACGACTTAAGTAGCCAACAAGACTTACAGGATTATCTACATTAAACATATCTATAGAAGGGTCTGCACTGGAACGGATGAGTGTTGTATAGTAAGTTGAAAAACCCAGCAACACAAATGCAAAAGCCCACATGCCAAGTTTTAAGAAATTCCAGTTGCGTTTGTTGGCTAAGCGAATGGTAAAAAAGATCAGAACTCCAAGTAAAACAAACAAAAAGCCAAAGCCAAAAAAGAAAGGCATGCCTAAATCATTCTTAAACCAAATATCAAATTGTCCTGCCAGCTTTATGGTCCATTGAATCATTGGTACCTGCACAATGCCCGTAACCAAACAACCAATTATAAAAGCAAATATGGTTCCTTTAGTGGTAACCTTATATCTTTTAAAATAATAAACCATTACAATAGCCGGGATGGTAAGCAAGTTTAAAAGATGAACACCGACCGCTAAACCAATGAGATAAAATATGAGTATCAGCCAGCGATCTGCTCTTGTAAAATTTCCTTTAATGCCTTCTTTTTGTTCTTCAGTAACTTCATGCTCCCATTTTAGAATTGCCCAAAATACAATAGCAGTAAAAAAAGATGAAAGGGCATAAACCTCGCCTTCAACAGCGCTGTACCAAAAAGAATCAGAGAAAGTATAAGCAAGAGCACCCACAACACCAGCAGCCATTATGCTAAAAAGTTGTATTTCGCTTAGCACATCATTACCCAAAGTTTTTTGAACTATTTTTCTTGCAAAGTGAGTGATAGTCCAGAATAAAAATAAAATGGTAAAACCGCTTGCCAGCGCACTCATGGTATTTACACCTGTTGCGGGGTTGGTAAAAGGCAGTGTAAAAAGCCTGCCCATTAAAACAAAAAGTGGTGCCCCTGGCGGGTGAGGAATTTGTAATTTAAAACAACTGGAAATAAATTCTCCGCAATCCCAAAAGCTCCCGGTTGCCTCCATTGTTGAAAGATAAACGGCGCAGGCAATAAGGCAAATTGCCCAACCGGTAATGTTATTGATTTTTTTAAAGCTCATAGTTTAGTTTTTACAAAAGCGGAGCAAATATAAAACTATGGAGCGTAGAAACATAACCGCTAAAATATTTTGTTTTAAAAAGCATGTAAATTGAGTGTAGAGTTTACACTTGATAGTTCATGGTTTCTTGTTGATTTGTGAAATACCACACCATCACCATACACGATGAGTTCTACCCCTCAACCCCTCAACCCTCAACCGTGTACTATAAACCATGAACTATCATACTTTTGCGGCTCGATGAAAAAGGCGTTTATACAATTACACATTGCAGTTTTTTTGGCAGGCTTTACCGCTATTTTAGGTAAACTGATAACTTTAAATGAAGGGCTGCTGGTTTGGTACAGGCTCTTAATAACTGCAGTAACACTGGGCTTGCTTTTATATTTTAGAAAAGAATTGGAGAGGCTTTCTTTAAAAAATATGATGAAGCTTTTAGGTGTGGGTGCTATTGTCGCCTTGCACTGGGTTACTTTTTATGGCAGCATTAAATATTCCAATGTTTCCGTTTCACTTACTTGTTTATCAGGCATTGGTTTTTTCACTGCTTTTTTTGAGCCCCTGATAATGAAAAGAAGAATTGATGCGGTTGAAATTTTACTCGGGCTACTGGCAATTATCGGCATTTACTTAATCTTTGATTTTTACCCGCAATACAAAACGGGCATTTTATTTGGAATTATTTCTGCAATGCTTGCCAGCTTGTTTCCCATTTTTAATAAAAATCTTTTAAAACAATTTTCTGCCAAAACAGTTACCCTTTACGAAATGAGCGGTGGGCTTGTAGTGCTTACTTTTATCATACCTTTTTATTTACAATATTTTCCGGCGCAATATTATTTGCCAACTGTAACTGATTGGGTATGGCTGCTGATATTGGGTTGGCTGTGTACTGTGTTAACTTTTATTCTTGCATTAAATGCATTGAAAAAAATATCTCCCTTTACTGCAAGTCTTGCTTATAATTTAGAGCCTGTTTATGGGATACTGTTAGCATTTATCTTTTTTAATGAGAATAAATATTTAAGCAGCGGATTTTATTATGGACTGGGGTTGATATTGCTCGCCGTTATATTGCAAATGGTTAGAGTGTTTTATTTGAACCGGCGTACTGCAAAAAAATAATACTATTTATATACATTGTGCGATTGAACTGTAGAATATGGTACTAACATGCCTTCGGCAAGCTCAGGCTGACAAGCTCTGTCATGTTGAGCCTGTCGAAACATAGACAGGGCTTATGTTCCGATGTTGAAGTTGGTTTTAATCGAACAATGCTTATTTATATATTATTGAACAATTCAAACTGCAAAACTGCCTAAACATAGCACTTACACCGCAATATTTATTTTGAGAGAGATCAACTGCTTTTTCAACTTTTGCCACATCTTCTTTTTT
>JBKJLG010000037.1:0-3964 GCA_046596995.1 Chitinophagaceae bacterium | reverse complement strand
GGTAATTTTAATAAAGCTTGCTGACAGGCTGCACAACATGCGTACGCTTGACAGTATGAAAAGAGAGAAACAATTAAAAGTATCTTCAGAAACAATTTATGTGTATGCGCCGCTTGCGCACCGCATGGGTTTATACAGTATTAAAACAGAAATGGAAGATCTCTCCATGAAATATATGGAGCCGGACAGCTACCATTACCTTGCGCAAAAATTAAATGATACCAAAAAAGAACGCACCCGCTACATAAATGATTTTATCCGCCCGATAAAAGAAAAATTAGAAAAAGGCGATTTTAATTTTGAAATATATGGCCGGCCAAAAAGCATACATTCCATTTGGTATAAAATGAAAAAAAAGGGAGTTGCTTTTGAAGAAGTGTATGACCTTTTTGCCATCCGGATTATTTTAGATTCTCCACCGGAAAAAGAAAAAGAAGATTGCTGGAAAGTGTACAGCATGGTTACGGATGAATATACACCTTCTCCCGAAAGGTTAAGAGATTGGTTAAGTAACCCCAAAAGCAATGGCTACGAGGCTTTGCATACCACCGTGATGGGCTCAAACGGGAAATGGGTGGAAGTGCAGATACGCACAAAACGAATGAACGACATTGCAGAAAAAGGTTTGGCAGCCCATTGGAAATATAAAGAGGGCACAAATGAAGAGAACCGGTTTGATAATTGGTTCCGCCAGATAAGAGAAGTGCTTGCTAACCAGGATATAAATTCCATTGATTTTTTACAGGACTTTAAAGTTTCTTTTTTAGCAGAGGAAATTTATGTTTATACGCCTAAAGGCGATGTAAAAATGTTACCTATCGGTGCTTCGGCGCTGGACTTTGCTTTTGCTGTACATACCGCAGTTGGTGTAAAATGCATCGGTGCAAAAGTTAACCATAAGCTGGTACCAATCGGGCATAAATTACGTAGTGGCGATCAGATAGAGATCATCACATCTGCGAAGCAAAAACCAAATAGTGAATGGCTGAATTTTGTAGTAACTACCAAAGCAAAAACAAAAATTAAAGACTCTTTAAAGGAAGAGAAAAGAACAATTGCAGAAGAAGGTAAATATATTTTACAACGCAAGCTTGATGGCATTGGGGCTGCAATGAGTTATCCTAATATGGAAGAGCTTGCAGTTTTTTACAAACTATCTTCTCCCCTTGATCTGCTGTATGAGATTGCTGTAAAAAAAATAGACTTAAAAGAACTGAAAGAATTTACAGTTGCAGGTGATAAAATTATTGCGCCAAAGCCTCCACAAATTCGACAGCCCGCCGGTGGTGAGGATAAAGAAAAGACAGAAGCAAAAAAACATTTACATAAAGATACAGAGCTCATTATTTTTGGTGAGAGTAGTGATAAGATAATGTACACCCTTGCCAACTGTTGCAAACCCATACCGGGTGATGATGTTTTTGGATTTGTTACACAAGGCGAAGGTTTAAAAATTCACCGTACCAGTTGCCCTAATGCAACACGGTTACTTTCAAATTATGGACACCGGGTTGTGAAAACAAAATGGGTAAAAAATAAAGAAATATCTTTTTTAACCGGCATAAAAATTATTGGTTTAGATGATGTTGGTGTAATAAATAAAATAACTAATTTAATAAGCGGGGAATTGAGAATAAATATAAACGCACTAACTATTGAGGCAAAGGATGGATTGTTTGAGGGGAATATAAAAGTTTATGTGCACGACAAAGATGAATTGGAAGAGCTTGTGGAAAATGTAAAAAAACTACCGGGCATTGAAAGTGTGGACAGGTATGATACAGAGTAGAGAACCAGGAATGAAAAATAAGGAATAAGGAATGAGAAATAATTATCTTCACAAATAAAAAAATAAATTATGCAGGAATTAATTGAAATATTGCAAAAAGAAAACGGCTTAAGCCCGGAACAATCCCGTGGGGTTTTAAATACCGTTAAGGAGTTTATTAAAGAAAAATTCCCGATGATTGGCGGTGCGGTAGACAATATGTTTCCTGCCGATAATACTGCGGGCAGCACACCCACAGGTGATACAGGAAATACGGAAGGACCTGCACAAAAAGGCGGAAGTTTTTTAGATAAAATTTCTGATTTTGTACCTGGTGAAATGGGAGAAAAAGCTGAAACTTTTGCCAAGGATAAGCTTGGCGGTTTTTTTAGCTCTGATAAAAAAGACTAGCATTAAAGCGCCTCTGGCGCTTTTTTTTTATTTTAACACCTGGCGGGCAATTACAATTTTTTGAATTTCGCTCGTGCCCTCGCCGATTGTACAAAGTTTGCTGTCCCGGTAAAATTTCTCCACCGGAAAATCTTTTGTATAACCATAGCCGCCAAATATCTGCACGGCATCTGTTGAAATTTTTACTGATATTTCGCTGGCATAATATTTTGCTATCGCAGATTCTTTTGTAATATTTTCTCCACGCATTTTTTTATCGCAGCACTGCTCAATCAATAATTCTGCGGCAGCAATTTCTGTTGCCATATCAGCCAGCTTAAAGGCAATTCCCTGAAAGTTTGCAATGGGCTGATCGAACTGATGACGCTCTTTTGCATATTTTACAGAAGCTTCATAAGCGCCTTTAGCAATACCCAAGGCCAGCGCTGCAATAGAAATTCTACCACCATCCAGCACTTTCATTGCCTGTTTAAAGCCTGCGCCAACTTCGCCTAACCTGTTGGCATCGGGTATGCGGCAATTATCAAAAACCATTTCGGCAGTTTCACTTGCTCTCATTCCTAATTTATTTTCTTTTTTACCGGCACTAAAACCGGGTGTTCCTCTTTCTATAATAAAAGCTGTGGAATTATCCTGTGTTCTTGGCTCGCCGGTACGGCAAATTAAAACAGCCACATCGCTGCTGTTACCATGTGTTATCCAGCTTTTGGTGCCGTTAATTATCCATTCATTTCCTTCTTTTAAAGCAATGCATTTCATATTTCCGGCATCACTTCCGGTATTAGGCTCGGTTAATCCCCATGCGCCAATATGCTCTGCTGTAGCCAATTTAGGCAAATAATGTTTTTTTTGTTCTTCATTACCAAATGCCAAAATATGCCCTGTGCACAACGAATTGTGTGCAGCAAGTGAAAGCCCGATCGAGCCGCAAACTTTGGAAATCTCCTGTATAATTTCATTGTATTCAAAATAACTCAGCCCTGCGCCACCATATTCTTCCGGCACAAAAACACCCATTAAACCAAGCTTACCCATTTCTTTAAAAATGTGCACAGGGAATTCCTGTGTTTCATCCCACTCCATTACATGAGGATTGATATATTGCAAAGCAAAATCTCTTGCGGTGTGGGCAACCTGTTGGGTTAATTCTGATCTTTTAAAATCCATTTTAAAAATTAAGTGCGCAAGATAAAGATTTTATAAAACTAACGTTTGTTAGTTTATAGAAAGGTATGGTGCAACTTTATCAAAGATGTCATCTGTAATAGCCATTATCTTTTTTAGATCGCTAACGGCGGAAAAATTTCCATGCTGTGTTCGGTATTGTACAATTGCATTAGCAAGAGCATATCGTAAATATGGATGAGCTTTCATTTCTTCCAGCGAAGCTGTATTAATATTTATTTTTTTTACAGAAGAATTGTTGAGAGTAAGCTTGGATTTTATTTTTAGAAAAGTAGAATCTGGTAAGCCATACGTTTCTTTTATTTGTTCTACAGAATAGAAGCCACCTAATTTTTCCCTGAATGTGATAATGCGTTGCGCAAGCTTGCTGCCAATACCCGGCAAAGCAATAAATGATGATGTATCACCGGCATTTATTTCTACATTTTGAATAGGAAGTTTTTTATAAGATGAAGTATAAGTTTGTGTATCACGCTTATTTGTGTAATTGCTATTGTAGGCGGGTTTCTGGTTTTCAATTTTTATATATGGGATCAACCGCTCCTTCAAATCAGGATGAATACCCCAAATTTTCCTGATGTCTTCCGGTTTGTAAAAATG
>JBKJLG010000247.1:0-5857 GCA_046596995.1 Chitinophagaceae bacterium | reverse complement strand
CAAGATTGATATTACCGCTGCTGGATGGTTTTACGAAACTGCAAACGGCAATAAAATTGAAGTTGATAAAAATGATTTTTCAATTACGCTGGATAAAGAAAAAATAAATTTTGATGCCGTACTGATAGGCATACATGGTACTCCGGGAGAAGATGGAAAATTACAGGGGTATTTTGATATGCTGCACATTCCTTATACATCCTGCGATGCAGCAACATCGGCACTAACATTTAATAAAAGATATACAGTAGGTATTGCCGCCTTCGGCGGAATAAATGTGGCAAAGTCAGTAGTTCTTTATAAAAATAATTTTACTCCCGATAGCTATAGGGATCATGAAATTTTAAAGCATTTAAAATTCCCTCTTTTTATAAAACCCAATAACGGCGGGTCAAGCATTGGCATGAGCAAAGTGAACTCACCTTCAGAAGAATTAGGCAAAGCCATTGAAAAAGCTTTTAAAGAGGATGACCAGGTATTAGTGGAAGAATTTATTAAAGGCAGAGAATTTACGATTGGTGTTTTAAAAACAAAAGGAGAAATTGTTGCGTTGCCGATTACAGAAATAATTTCTAAAAAAGAATTTTTTGATTATGAAGCAAAGTATTTGGGCGCCAGCGAAGAAGTTACTCCCGCAAAAGTAGAAGAAAGCATTGCCGCACAAATAAGAAGCGAAGCTATAAAAGCCTATGGCATTTTTAATTGTAAAGGAATTGTTCGCATTGATTTTATTTATAATGAAGAATTCGCACAGCCTTATATGCTGGAAATAAATACAGTGCCGGGGCAAAGTGAAGCCAGTATTGTACCGCAGCAAGTAGCAGCCATGGGCTGGAATTTAAAAGATTTTTACACAGCCTTGATTGATGAGTGTTTACATAATTAATAATTTATTAGCAGCTTTGCAGCATTATCTTTAACCCACGGCATGAAAAATTTTTTCGCATACATAACCAGGCAGCCATTTTGGGTAAATTTATTAGCAGCGCTTTTGCTTGTCTTTATGTTGGGATTTTTATTTTTTCAATCACTTAGCTGGTTCACAAATCACGGGGCGTACTTAAAAGTGCCTTCTGTAAAAGGGCAAAATGTTGATAATGCAATTAAGACTTTAGAATCACAAGGTTTTGAAGTAGTTATTCAAGATTCTGTTTATTTTGATACACTTCCCAAATACACGGTAATAAGGCAATTGCCTGATCCCGATGCGACCGTGAAAGCAAACCGCACTGTTTATTTAACCATTAACCGGGCAACTCCGCCAAATGTAAATATGCCAAAATTGGAAGGGCTGAGTTTTAGATTTGCTTATGACCTTTTGCGCAGAAACCATTTGCAATTGGGAGATACAATATATCGTCCTGATTTTATGAAAGGCTCGGTATTGGAACAGCAATATAATGGTTCAAGAATTACAGCAAACACACCCATTAAATGGGGGGCAAAAATTACTTTAATAATTGGAGGCGGGCTGGAAATACAGCAAATGCTTGTACCCGATTTTGTGGGATTAACTTTTGCAGAAGCAAAAAACCTGGCAGAATTAAAAGGTATCAGTCTGGCATCTGTTATACCTATGGCAGGTGTTACAGATACGGCTTCGGCATTTGTTTATAAACAAAATCCTGAGACTTTTGATTTTGAGAAAAAGCGGAATTACATGCAGGGAGGACAAACCCTTGATCTCTGGCTTTCGCCAACAAGGCTTGACTTAGACAGTTTAAAAAAGAAAAACGAAAAAGATTTATTTCAATGACAAACATTACTGCTGAAGAAGTAAAAAAAAGATTAGAAGATGGCGAAGCCCTCAACTTAATTGATGTTAGAGAGCCGCATGAAAATACCGAGTTTAATATCGGCGGAACATTAATGCCTTTAGGCAAAATACAAAGCATGCAGATAGAGGAAATTGAAGATATTAAAAATGAGGAAGTAATATTTTATTGCCGCAGCGGCGGGAGAAGCATGGTGGCTGCTACCTTTTTAGAGCAGCTTGGTTTTACCAACACAAAAAATCTTGGGGGTGGTATGCTTGGCTGGCAAGAGAAGTTTAAGAAGTGAGAGGTGAAGGCTTTAAGGTGTGAGTTGAAAAGTGGGGAAATAAGGAATAAGAAATAAGAAATAAGGAATAAGGAATAAGAAATAAGGAAGTACTTATTCCCCATTCACCACTCACAATTTAATATTAACTGCTACCATAAAATTTGTGCCCGCCATTGGGAAATAATAATTTTCTGTAGATAGATTACCGTTATAAAAATAACTAAACGTATAGCCATTGGGCTCGTACTTTTTATTGAAAATGTTATTTGCCTGCAATACAAAATTTACTTGTTTAAAAATTTTATGCAAAGTGTAGGTGGCTCTTATATCTTGGGTGTAAAATGCATTTAACCTTCTTGATTTTTTTGAAGTGTTGTCTAAAAACTGATTCCCTACATATTTTGATAATAAACTTATCTCAGCATTCTTAAGTGGTAAAAAATTTACACTACCAGCAGCAACTACATTTGGAGAAAATGAAATATCAGAATTGCGGTGTTGAAAAGATTGCTGGCCGCCATTATCATAATCATCAATGTATTCAGTAAAGTTTTTAATTTTATTTTTACTAAAAGCAATATTTGCTGCCGTATTTAGCCACGCAGATAAAACGGCTTTTCCTTCCAGCTCAATACCCATGCGATAGCTGGCTGGCGTGTTGGTTCGGGTATAAGATCCTACATCACTTATTTTGCCGGTTAATATCAGCTGGTTATGGTAGTACATATAATATGCAGTTGCCCCATAAGAAAAGGCAGCGGTTTTTTTCTCTATGCCAAATTCCACATCGTGCAATATTTCTGCCTTAGGTTGCTGATTTTTTCCTGCTTCAAAATCTTCACGGTTAGGTTCTTTGCCCGCCATTGAATAAGAGAGGTAAGCCTGGTAATTATTTTGTGTGTAGGTAACACCAATTTTTGGATTGATGAACAAATATTTATTATTAAGAAATATTGCAGGATTCTTCCTGAAGCCATTGATCTTATACTTTACACTTCTAGCCTGCACATCTGCAAAACCCTGCCAATGGCTGCTTAGTTGCTGTTGCAACTTGGCATACAAATTTATATCTGTTTTATTTGCAGTAAGATTATAATAGCGATAATCTTTCGGAAATCCGTTTTGCGCCCATGTTACAATACCATAATGTTTCCCATCATATTTATTCAAACCGCCACCAACCGTAAATTCTGAGCTGTTATTTTTTTGTTGAAAGGAGAAAATGTTTCCATAAAAATTATTGTTAAGCCAAAGACGCCTTACCAGATCTGTTTTTTTAATTATAGCAGTTCCGTTATTAAAATCCGGCAATCCATAACTTTTAAATTTTTGACCAGCTTTGTATTGTTCATAATAACCGTATCCTTTTGTAAAAAATACAGCCGTATTAAAAATCCAGCTGTTTTTTAATTTTTGATTATAAAAAAGCTGATAATGTGTTTGCCAATAATTATCAGTTTGATTATCATAAGGAGTGCCGGTTTTTTCAGTTCCTGCTGCATTATAGGTTCTGTTGGTTGTAAGATCATTATCTGAAATACCGTACCATGATTGGTATGTTTTTTCTTTTCCTGAAAAGACATTTAAGCGTAAGGAATTGGATGAAGTAAGATATGCAGTGCTGACATAAAAAGATTTCAAATTGCTTGAAGCCCTGTCAACATAACCATCGCTGCTGATCTTTGATGCTCTTGCGTCTATTGTAAAATGTTTGCCAATTAATCCTGAGCCAAATTTAAGTGTGTGCTTCCATGTATTAAATGAGCCATAGCTGTTATTTAATTCCTGATAAGCGCTATCATTTATTTCGTTGGTTGAAAAATTTAAGGTAGCACCAAATGCCCCGGCTCCGTTAGATGATGTACCTACGCCTCTTTGTATTTGAATGCTGTTAACCGAAGAAACAATGTCAGGCAGATCCACAAAATATATTCCCTGGCTTTCCGCATCATTATAGGGTATGCCGTTTAGTGTCATATTAATTCTTGTAGCATCTGTACCTCTTATCCTTATACCGGTATAGCCCACACCATTTCCTGCATCTGAATTTACAACCACTGATGGAGTTTGATTTAATAAAAAAGGCACATCTTGCCCAAGATTGTTTTTTTCAATTTCTTTTTTAGAGAGATTAGTTTTAGTGAACGGCGCTTTGTCACCTGCTCTTACCGCTTTTACTTCAACAGGCTGTAAAAGAATTGTATCCGCTTTTTGCTTTTGTGAAAATAGAGCAGTGGCAAATGAGGTTACAAAAAATAACGTAATAATTTTTTTCATTGCATAAATAATTTATCATTAATAAATTAGATAAGCCAACTAAAAAGAGGAGTAAAATAAAAAATTGGTTATCCTCCCTTCGCAGGTATTATCCTGATCAGGTTCTGCGGGTATTTCTCAGCAATTCCGAAATTTCGGAAAAGCACCCCGGGAACTTTGCTTAATTTTTAAAGCAATGCAAATATATAACAAAAATAATTTTTATTATTTGTAACTTTTATCTGCCGAAGGCGTTTTAGTAAAAAACTTATTATGAGAAGATCACTTTTTTTTATTGCAATGGCATTCAGCTTTTGCGCCTTTGCTCAAAACAAAACTATTATTAATGATAAGAATGCTGAAGTAAGGACTATAAAAAGTTTTAATGCCATTAAGGTTGAAAACGGGATTGATGTTTATTTAAGCTATGGCGATGAAGCGGTTGCTGTAAGTGCATCTGAAATAAAATATCGGGATAAAATTAAAACAAGTGTTGAAGATGGCGTATTAAAAATCTGGTACGATAAAGATATTACCAATCAAATAATTTTTACCTCAAAAAGAGATTTGAGGGCTTATGTTTCTTATAGAAAGTTAGACATGCTTTCTGCCACATCTGGCTCAGATATATTGGTTGATGGTATTATAAGAGGTAATTCACTTACCATGAAAATTTCCAGCGGATCAGATTTTAAAGGTGCTGTAGATGTAGATGAGTTAATTGTAGATCAAAGTAGCGGCTCTGATATTCGCATTAAAGGCAGAGCAGATAAATTAACTATTGAAGCCAGCAGTGGGAGTGACTTTGATGGCTATGATCTTATCACTGATTATTGCCAGGCTAAATGCAGCAGCGGCAGCGATATTAGCATTACTGTAAATAAAGAACTTGTTGCAAAAGCCAGTAGCGGCAGCGATATTAAATACAAAGGCAACCCCACAGTTGATAGTGATAAGTCTGGCGGCAGCAGCGTTAGTAAACGAAATTAATTATTTGCCAACTGCCCAAATTAAAAATTGAGGGAAGATGTGTCGCCATGAGGGATGATCGTGTTTCCCCTCTTTTATTTCTTTATAAATTATATCCTGTTCTGTTGCAACATTTTTATTTTTTAGCAATCCGATAATATCTTTTGTATCATCAATCACATCAATAATTCCATCTTTATCACGGTCGTGTTTTTCTTCATTGCCACCTGCATAAAACCAATATTGCAAGTGTGGTTTTTTTCTTGATGATCTTATTTTATTTATAATGATCCTGTTGGTTTCATCTGAATAGTCTGGGGAACTTTGATCTTTATCACGATACCAGAAAGAACCTGAAAAAACGCCAACCTTATTTATCCTGTCTGCATGGTCCCATGCAATATCAAAAGCAGAAAGCCCACCCAATGACCAGCCGGCAATTGTTATTGAATTAAATTTTCTCACCCCTGTTTTTTTCTTTATAAAAAAATAAAGTTCATTATTTACAAAGGCTGAATACTTTGCTGCATCTTTCCCATTGTGCATATAATCCGGAAATTCCGCAACACCATATTCCTGCATGCGGTTA
>JBKJLG010000195.1:0-2967 GCA_046596995.1 Chitinophagaceae bacterium | reverse complement strand
TGTACAACCAATCGCAACAATCTTTCATCTCAATACAAAGTAATGGTATTATTTTTGCCACCCTGCTACATACTTTATGAAAAAAATATTACTTCTTGCGTTTTGCTTTGTCTCGTTAAAAATCTTTGCTCAAACCGATAGCATTAACAACAATGTAATTGTTTATAAAGATTATAGGCTGGACATTTTAGCCAGAAAACAGGCAGAGCTAAACGAGGCAATTACCAAATCGGCAGCACGGTCGGCTATCGGCTATCGCTTACAGGTGTTAAGTACAAACGACCGGGATTTTGCTATGAAAACTCGAACCCAGTTGCTCCAAAAATTTCCTGAGCAAAAAGTTTATATGATGTATCAAATGCCTTATGTAAAATTAAAATTTGGCAACTTTAAAAGCAAGCAGGAAGCAGAAACTTATAAAAAACAGATCAGCCGTATGTTAAACGGTGCAACCATTTATACAATATCTGAAAGAATTGAAATAAAGCCCGAGAAAGAATTTAAGCTTGATAACTAAGTCGGGAAAATAAATTATGTAAGAGTTTCTAACCAGAAACTCTTTTTTATTTATACTCACCTTACCTGTAAATTTGAAGCATGCTTAAACAAAAAATAAAGCAATTAGCCAAATCATATGCTAAGGAATTTATTGCAGTCCGCAATCACCTGCACCAAAATCCTGAATTAAGTTTTAAAGAATTTGAAACTTCAAAATTTATTCAGCAAAAATTATCTGAGTTTGGTATAGAAAATAAAGTGATAGCCACCACAGGAGTGGTTGGTTTAATAAAAGGTAAAAATCCTGGTAAAAAAGTTATCGCCCTGCGGGCAGATATGGATGCCTTGCCCATAACAGAATTAAATGAGGTGGAATACAAATCTGCAAATACAGGCATAATGCATGCCTGTGGGCATGATGTGCATACAACCTGTTTACTGGGCGCTGCAAAAATTTTAAATGAATTAAAAGATGAGTGGGAAGGCACAGTAAAATTAATATTTCAACCTGGTGAAGAACGAAACCCCGGTGGTGCAAGTATTATGATAAACGAAGGAGTGCTGCAAGATCCAAAGCCCGAGGCAATTTTTGCCCTGCATGTTCATCCAACTTTACAAACAGGCAAATTAAGTTTTAGAAGCGGAATGGTTATGGCCAGTGCCGATGAAATTTATATCACCATAAAAGGCAAAGGCGGTCATGCAGCATCGCCGCATCTTACCACTGACACCATTTTAATTGCATCACATTTAATCATCAGTTTACAACAACTCATTAGCCGCAACAATGATCCATTTAATCCCTCAGTTTTATCTATAACTTCTTTTCAAGGGGGCACAACCACAAATGTAATCCCTTCAGAAGTTAAGCTCATGGGCACTTTCAGAGCTATGAATGAAGCGTGGCGATTTAAAGCGCACGACCTTATAAAAAAACAGGCAACACACCTCGTAAATGCTATGGGTGGAGAAATAGACATTTTAATTGATGTGGGATATCCGTTCGTTTTAAATAATGAGCAGCTAACGGCCAATGCAAAATTAAAAGCTGCTGAATTTGCGGGAAAAGAAAATATTGAAGAAACCGAATTACGCATGGGGGCCGAAGATTTTGCATTTTACTCACATATAATTCCTGCATGTTTTTACCGCTTAGGCACAGGCAATACAGCAAAAGGCATAAACGCTAATGTTCATACACCGCATTTTAATATTGATGAAAATGCCATTGAAAATGGTATGGGCATTATGGCATGGCTGGGTGCAATTATAAACGAGCCTTAACAGATAAGTAATATCTTTATTAAAATAAATATTGGCATAGATAATTATGGAGAATAAGGAAACTGCGTTAAATAAGCAAAAAGCTGCACAAAGAGAACTTCGCAGGCAGGAAGCATTGGAATATCACGCCAAAGGAAGACCTGGCAAAATTGAGGTTGTTCCAACAAAAGCAACAAAAACACAAAGAGATCTTTCGCTGGCATATTCACCAGGTGTTGCTGTGCCCTGTATGGAAATATATGCAGACCCGGAAAGTGTTTACAAATACACAGCCAAAGGAAATTTAGTTGGCGTAATAAGCAATGGTACAGCGGTTTTAGGCTTGGGAGATATTGGACCCGAAGCAGGTAAGCCTGTAATGGAAGGTAAAGGTGTGTTATTTAAAATATTTGCAGATATTGATGTTTTCGATATCGAAATAAATGAAAAAGATCCTGAAAAATTTGTTCAAATAGTTAAATCGCTTGAGCCAACTTTTGGCGGAATAAATCTTGAAGATATAAAAGCACCTGAATGTTTTTATATAGAAAAAAAATTAAGGGAAGAATTGAAGATTCCCATCATGCACGACGATCAGCACGGCACAGCAATTATTAGCTCAGCCGCTTTGCTGAATGCATTGGAAATTCAAAAGAAAAAAATTGACAGGGTAAAATTTGTTGTAAATGGCGCCGGTGCAGCAGCTATGGCATGTGTTCGTTTATACCAGGCATTGGGTGCAAAGCCATCTAATTTTATCATGTTTGATAAAACGGGTGTTATACATTCTGAACGGGAGGATCTGGATGAATACAAAATTCAATTTGCCACCACAAAAAGAAAAGATCAATCGCTTGCAGAAGCCATGAAAGATGCAGATGTTTTTATCGGGCTAAGTGTTGGCAATGTTGTTAGCGCAGAAATGATAAAAAGCATGGCAAAAAATCCTATCGTATTTGCTATGGCAAACCCCGATCCTGAAATTGCTTATGAAGTTGCTATTGCTGCCCGTAAAGATGTGATAATGGCAACCGGCAGAAGCGATTATCCTAATCAGGTTAATAATGTTTTGGGGTTCCCTTACATTTTTCGTGGCGCATTGGATGTGAGAGCCACCCAAATAAATGAAGCCATGAAAAATGTAAGGGAACCCCAAAACATTATTAACCTGATTAGGATAATCGCTTCTGCCGGTTGCCATTATCA
>JBKJLG010000154.1:0-3815 GCA_046596995.1 Chitinophagaceae bacterium | reverse complement strand
TCAATACCCAAAATAAATTTCTGTAGCGCCAAAGCCAAAGTTAGGATGGTATTGGTTTACAAAGGTTTTAACTTCCCGCTTTGTTTTTAAAATATCGTGAATTTCATCACGTAATTTACCTTTACCCACACCATGTATCACAATTAGATTAGGCTGCCTGTGAACTACGGCAAGATCAAAATATTTTTCAAAAATTCTTAATTGAATGGTAAGTATTTCAAAATTGGATAAATGCTTCCAGTCATTACTAAGTTTTTCAATATGCAGATCAACAACAGATCGTGCAGGTTCTAAATTTTGCCTGGCTTTTGATGCATCATAAATTGTATAACCTTTTGCATACAAATGTCCCAGGTCGTGTTTTTCTTCAATAGTTTTATCAGGATATTCCTCAAACAATTGATAAGAAAATGTAGCATCATTTTTCAGCCGCATCTCTTCTATTTTTTGAAACAATTGTTTTGCTTTTAATTTAAGAGAGGCTTCAAAGTATTCAGCTTTAGTTTTATCAGCTTTTAACAGAGAAAATTCAAAACTAAATTTTGGGGCATCATTCATTTGCTCAAACGGAACATCATGCAAATAAAAATCTGACAAAGAAAATATTTCATTTTTAAATTCAAAATCAGGTGAGCCTGCAAAGCTTAAATAATAAGTAAAAGAATAGGCTTCATTGGTTTGATTGATGAGATATATTTTAAAGCTTTGTACAATATCATCATCAAAAACATCTTTATTAAACACCGGTAAAAATGCCAGCCAAACACCTTCTGTTACTTTATATTTTGCCGTTACTTTTTCCTTTTTAATATCATCAATGTATTTTTTTTCTGGTTTTTTATCAAATAGTTTTTTGTTAGAGAACATTTTAAAGTAAGGAAAATCAATCTGATCCATGTAAACAGGAAAACGAACTTTTTCCACTTCTATCATCACCATCTGCTCATTCATTAATTCTACCACAATGCCTTCTTCATTACTATGCAGCACTAATATTTTATCACCTACCTCGTATTTCATACACACCTATTTATTTTGGACTGATAAGCAAAGGTATGCCGTTGAAGTGAGTGACACAATCCCGAAGTTTCGGGAATGACCAAAGAACGCAAAGCTGGGCTACAAAAAATTATTTCCCTAAATTTTTAATTGCCAGTTTACTATTGTGCCTGCCATATAAAAAATAAATTACCAGTCCAATTGCAAGCCACAAAATAAAACGATACCAGTTGGTATGGCTTTCCTGCGCCATTAAATAAAAGCAGCTTAATAAGCCGAGTACAGGTATAAGAGAGAAATTTTTAGTAAAGCTAAGAACCGCAATAACAGCAGCAACTATAAAAAATATTATCATAGGTATTCCTTCTTCGCTGAGTAAACTATTATAATAATCAGGAAACTTTACTACCGTAAAAATTACAGATGCAATAAATAAAAGTGGTATAATATATTTTCCGCTTACATACGGTACTTTAAATTTGCTTTCTGCTTTTATAGGGCGGCTGTCTAACACCAATATGCCGCCACATACCATTACAAATGCAAATAAAGTTCCTATGCTTGTTAATGCCAGCACAGTATCGAGATTTAAAAATAATGCAGGTATTGCCACTACAAAACCTGTTACGATTGTAGAGAATGAGGGTGTCTTAAATTTAGGATGCAGCCGTGAAAATATTTTTGGTAACAAACCATCACGGCTCATGCTCATCCAAATACGAGGCTGCCCCATTTGAAAAACAAGCAGAACACTTGCTGTTGCAAATACTGCACTCACGGCAATTATTCCCGCTATCCATTTTAAGCCTCTGTCAGAAAAAACTTTTGCCAGTGGATCCCCTACATTAAGATCTTTATAACTCACCATACCGGTAAGCACCAGCGCAAGCGCTACATATAAAATGGTGCAGATTATAAGTGAATAGATCATGCCTTTAGGCAGATCACGCTGAGGGTTTTTACATTCTTCTGCTGTAGTGCTTATCGCATCAAACCCAATATAGGCAAAGAATACAGCCGATACGCCTTTTAAAATACCCGATACACCATTGGGTGCAAAAGGGCTCCAGTTATCAGGATTTACATAATATCCACCCAATACGATAACTAAAAAAACAACGGCCAATTTTAATCCCACTAAAAAATTACTTGCGTTCCGGCTTTCTTTTATTCCACGGAAAACGATCCATGTTATTAAAGCAACAATACCTAATGCAGGCAGATCTAAAATTACCTTTAAACCAAATATTTCGGGAGCATTAAGCCAGGCAGCTTGTTTAGATAACAAAACTTCATCAAGAGTAGAACCTGCGGTAGAAACGAATGAAGCTGCCTCGTTAAAGCCTGTATGAGCAGAGGAATAATCCATTGTTAACCAATCAGGAATGTGCCAGCCAAAACCGCTCATTAATCTTGTAAAATAATCGCTCCACGAAATGGCGACAGCAATATTTCCGATGGCATATTCCATTAAAAGATCCCAGCCAATTATCCACGCAAATATTTCGCCGAAGGCTACATAAGAATATGTGTAAGCACTGCCCGACACCGGAACCGTTGATGCAAACTCAGCATAGCAAAGCGCTGCAAAGCCGCAGGCAATGGCAGTAAACACATACAAAAAAACTATTGCGGGGCCACCATCATACGATGCCTTACCAATGCTGCTGAAAATACCGGCGCCAATTACAGCGGCAATACCCATGGCTGTCAGGTCACGAACGCCCAAAACTTTTTTTAACCCGGTTGAAGAATGGGTGGCATCAGACAAGCCCGATTGTGCATCTCTTAAAATTGCATCAATACTTTTTTTACGGAAGAGCTGATTTAGCATAGCAGAAATTTTTGATGCGGTTAAATTAAGGAATAAATTTGTTTAGAAAACATTTTTTGGTACCAACCCTAGTTTTTAATAGTCCCAAAACTTCGGGATTGTGTCACAATCCTTTCATCCGCATACCATTGGGCAGCTTCAATTTGGTTTTGATAAAAAGTTGAATTATCCTAAAGACAACCGGTAGGCACTTGAAAAAAAGTATAACATTGAGTAATTGATTTTTAGTATTGATATAATTTTTTATATTGCAAGTAATAGCACCAATCAATGCATTGGCGGTCATCTTGAGATAAGGGGTAAGAAGGAAATATCCCTTGTAACAATACTGAAATGGTAAAGTTCAGGGAAGACTATAGAATTGAATAAACAAATTTAGAAATGAATACAAATTCCATGTCACAACAAGAACTTATCGATGAAATAGCAAATGCCCACCGAGATTTTATTCAGCAACTTTCCCAATTTACAGAGCAGGAACTTAATAGAGTACCAAATAAAGAAAGTTGGACCGCTGGTCAGGTAACGGAACACATCATTAAGTCCAACGGAGGCATTCTAAACAAATTACTAAATGGCGATGTTTCTCCGATAACTCGACCATATAACGAGCAGGTTGATTTAATAAAAAACATCTTCCGCAGTGAAGATAAAATGAAAACTGCCCCTGTCCTGGAGCCAGGTCAACCTCCACATAACCTTGATGATTTATTGAAGTCCTTAAAACAACAAAAAGACCAACAGCTTGAAACAATAAATCAAAAAGACCTAAAGGAATTAAGCGTAGAATTGCAATTTCCTCCAGCACTTGATGGGTTGACACGATATGAATGGTTGATTTTTATGGTAGAGCATACTCAAAGACACCGTAAACAAATCGAGAGAATCTTTAAAGAAATTCTATAATTAAAAATGGCGTTATCAATGAAAAACGAACCGCCAGCAAAAGTATTAGCAATAGCAGGACGTTGGAGCAATCGGC
>JBKJLG010000150.1:0-4731 GCA_046596995.1 Chitinophagaceae bacterium | reverse complement strand
ATGTCATAAAATATTCAGATCATATAATGCAAAATGGCATAGATTTTTTTAATGTTAGCAAGCAAAAAAATCTTGAAGGCATTATGGCTAAAAAAGCAGATAGCCTTTACTATACCGGTAAAAGAACAAATGAATGGCTTAAAATAAAAAATAATAAAACGCAGGAAGCCATCATTGCAGGATATACAGATCCTGGTGGTTCCCGTAAATATTTTGGTGCGCTGGTATTAGGTATTAAAGCGGGAAACAAATTAAAATACATCGGACATACCGGTTCAGGTTTTAACCAGCAAATCCTTAAAGAAATGTGGGATTTATTACAGTCGCTTAAGCAAAGGAATTCTCCGTTTGCTGAAAAAATTAAAACCAATATGCCCGTAACCTGGGTAAAGCCTAAACTTATTTGCGAAATAAAATTTACAGAAGTTACACGGGACGGTATGTTACGGCATCCAATATTTCTTCATTTGCGCAATGATAAATCTATTAAAGATGTGACCATGGAAAATACAAAAACGCTTAAAAAAAATGTCCCGACAACTATCGGGATAAAAAAAAGTAGTAAAAAATCTGTTATAGCTAATGAAGAAGATTCTGCAAAAAAAACAGATAAAATATATTCTTTCGGAAAAGAAAAAGTAAAGGTTACCAACGTAAATAAAATATATTTTCCTGATGATGGCATTACAAAAGGTGATGTGGTAAATTATTATATAGAAATGGCTGATTATATTTTGCCTTACTTAAAAGGCAGACCAGAATCACTGTTGCGCAATCCTAATGGAATAAATGAAAAAGGCTTTTTTCATAAAGATGCCGGGGAAGATGCGCCATTATTTGTAAAAACAAAAAAGGTTTATTCAGAATCTAATGACAAACAGATTGATTATATAATTTGTGATAATAAGCCCACGCTCACATATCTGAATAATTTAGGATGTATTGAAATAAATCCCTGGCATTCTACTGTAAAGGCACTTGATAAACCTGATTACTTGATTATTGACATTGATCCTTCTAAACAAAATACTTTTGAGCAGGTTATTGAGGCTGCAAATGTTGTGAAGCAAATTTTGGATAAAGCCGGAGCCATATCTTTCTGTAAAACCTCAGGCTCTACTGGTTTGCACATTTATGTTCCTACTGCAAAAAAATATACTTACGAGCAGGTGAAAAATTTCGCTTACCTCGTGTGTATGCTTGCTAATGAGCAAATTCCGGCATTTACAACCCTGGAAAGAAATTTACAAAAGCGTGGGCATAAGCATATTTACATGGATTATTTGCAAAACAGAAAAGGACAAACCATTGCCTGTGTTTACAGTCTCCGCCCAAAAAAAGGAGCCACAGTTTCTACGCCATTATTGTGGAAAGAAGTAAAAAAAGGATTAAGCCCGCAGAATTTTACAATAAAGAATATAATGCAGAGAGTTAAAAAAATGGGAGATATTTTTTCGCCGGTACTGGGAAAAGGAATTGATCTAAATAAATGCATTAAAAATCTGGAAGAATAATTATTTGCGGGATCCCGATAAAATCCGGTTTAACAGGCCGCCTCTTTTTTCTCCCACAGTTTCTTCGTTGGCTTTATTTTTTGCAACCAGGCTTGTAACCCCAAATTGCAACACTGTTCCTATTGTTTTAGCAAGTAAACCCGCCTTTTTACCTACTGCAATTTTTCGGGTAAGGTAACCTGCCCCTAACCCTACTACAAGGTTTAATAGGTTATGTTTAAATTGAGGAGCTGCTGTAACTTCAGAAACCGTATTCTTTAAAATATTTGCAGGCTTAAAATCATCTACTGTTTCATGGAACTGTCTTTTAAGTGCCTCTTCAGTAATAAGCTTTTTCGCTTCTAACTCTTTAATTGCTTCCTGTAGGTCTTCAGCTTTTTGTATTTTTCTCATACCATTAATTTGAAGCGAATTAATCAAGAAGGTTTTTAATTACCATGTTTGAAACAGGTGTTTTCAACCATTTATCTCTAAAAATAAAAATAACAAGTCCGGTGATAAGATAGAAACCTGAAACTATGAAAAATCCACAATAAGCACTACCTGTTAAACTCCCTATGTACAGGGCTAAGCCTATATTTACTAATATAATAAAGATAAGCCCTACACTACTTAATATAATCAAAAGTACAAGCATTGATAAAAAAGAAGAGGATTTATCAATAGCCTTAAGCTTTAATAAATCAACCCTTGTTTCAACATAGCTTTTAACCCTATCTATTAAAGACTCGATTGAGCTTGATTGATTTTCCATATCATTTACTTTTATCACCGGAACTTGTTATACCTAATTAAGCAGATTGAATTTAGAATACTAAGTATTCCTTACATCAGCCTTCATTGAGGTTTTATCAGCTGTTGCTCCCCGTGCATGGTTAATCATATCCCTTCCTTCAGAAGCCAGTCCTGTTATTTTTTCTTTTACTGAGTCATACCTTTCGCTTAAAGCATCCGTGTATTCTCCAACTTTTCCTTTTACAGAGTCTGCCAAATCAGTACCTTTCTCTGCAATTTTTCTTCTGGTTTCTGTGCCTTTATCCGGGGCAAACAAAATCCCTAAGATGGCGCCTGCTGCGGCACCTGCTAAAACGCTTGCTAATACTTTACCTGAGCCCATAATTTGTAGTTTTAAATATTAAAAATTAATTTTCTTTCAACACTTGTATATAAAATATTTTGCCAAGTTTAATAAGGTATTGTAAAAGCAGTAATTAGTAATGCACAACCCTTTACGGCTATCTACAAGGCAACAAGTTAATCTTTAAAATAATATGCTTTTGAGTATTTTTTTTCCCATAATGAGGAAGTTTAAAGTTGAAGAAAAATTTAAAAAATTTTAATCCATATTTTATTAGTTCATAATATTTAAAAACAGATTGGCATAATCTTTTTAATAAGCAATTTCTAATTAAAAACTTACACAATTATGGAAAAGAAAAATGCTGGGAACAACACTGCTGAAAAACAGCGTGCCTCAAAATCTACAACAAAATCATCCACTAAAAATGGATCATCTGAAAAAAATAAAAAAGATGAATCCTCTCTTCTTGAAGAACTTTTTGTTGATGAATTAAAAGATATTTACTGGGCTGAAAAACATTTGACCAAAGCACTACCTAAGATGGAGAAAGCAGCTACTACAAATGAGTTAAAAAAATGTTTTGCAGATCATTTGAAAGCTACCCAAGGCCATATAAAAAGGCTGGAGCAGGCTTTTGAACTGTTAGGCAAAAAAGCACAGGCAAAAAAATGCGAGGCGATGGCAGGTTTAGTTAAAGAAGGCGAAGGATTAATTGAAGACACTGAAAAGGGTTCCCTAACAAGAGATGTGGGATTAATAATGGCTGCTCAAAAGGTAGAACATTATGAGATTGCTACTTACGGTAGTCTGGCTCAGCTTGCCAAAACATTAGGAAAGGAAAATATTTCAGAACTGATGGTTAAAACATTAATGGAGGAAAAAGAAGCTGATGAACTGTTAACAGGTATTGCAGAAAATAATATTAATGTAGAAGCATCTGCAGAATAATTAGTTAAGTTTAAGATGAAAAAAAGTAAGTTGATCAGTGATATGATCCTCCCTTCATTTTGGCTCTTGTTTATTTTTGCCTTTGTACCTGTTAATAATCCGGGCAAAAAGACTAATGTTAAAAAATTGGCGAAAGTACAAACACAACTTTTTATAAATAAAAATAAGGATGCTGCATTTTTTCTTTATATAAGGAAATAAATAAGTATAGATGAAATGATATAAGATCGGTTCACTCAGATGAACTGATCTTTTTTAATAATTTTAAAGTGCAGTAATTTTTTATGGGATATGTAGAATGGGTAGGCATAGCATCTGGAATTTTCACTTCTGTTTCCATGCTACCACAGATTATAAAAACAGTAAAGGAAAAAAAAGCCGGTGATATTTCGTTGGTAATGATACTGATTTTATTAACGGGCGTAGGTGGCTGGATTTATTATGGAGTTTTAAGACATGATCTGCCAATAATTATCACCAACTCGTTTTCTTTTGCTCTCAATTTTTTAATGCTGATATTACACTGGAAATACGAAGAGAAAAAATGAAGAAAAAAAAGAAATCCGCCAATTTTTTTAATAGATTTTCAAATGTAGTAACTAAGGCTACCGGAAAACCGGCTGCGTTTATTTTAGCTACATTAGTTATAATTCTTTGGGCAATTACAGGCCCTGTCTTTGGTTTTTCGGATACCTGGCAACTTGTAATTAATACAAGTACTACTATCATAACTTTCTTAATGGTTTTTGTTATTCAGCATTCGCAAAATAAAGACACAACTGCAATTCAATTAAAACTGAACGAATTAATAGCCGCAAGCGGGGATGCAAGTAACCGCCTTGTTGCCATTGAAGACCTCACTGATGCAGAACTTGATACAATTAAAAAATTTTATACACACCTCTCTAAATCTTCCAAAAATGGGGAAGATGTTTTTACAACACATTCGCTTGATGAAGCAAATAAAAACACAAGTGAAAAAGCAAAAAGAGACAGTGCCTTTACTCAATCTAAAAAATAAAAACATGAAAAAAAACAATTTAATATTATTGACTTTTCTACTGGCACTTATTACTGTAACAAGTGGCTGCGAAGTAATTGGTGATTTAATAGAATTTGGCGTTTGGATAGGGATAATTATTGTAGTTGCAATAGTTGCACTGGTTTTCTGGATTATTAGAAAATTCA
>JBKJLG010000104.1:0-4260 GCA_046596995.1 Chitinophagaceae bacterium | reverse complement strand
CACCGCTCTTTTTACCCTGCCACATTAAATTGTTTACAAATCTTGTAACCAACTTATCGTTGAATTTAGGGTCTGGTGCTAATGGAAGTTTTTTGGCTTGTGCTTTACGCATTTCTTGTGTATGTTTATTGGGTTATCCGTTTAAAAATTTATACGGAATAACGGATTAACGGTTTTATTTCTTTGCTTTTTCTCTTTTTGTACCATATTTACTACGGCTCTTTTTGCGGTCTTTAACACCAGCAGTATCAAGACTACCCCGAACAATGTGGTAACGTACACCTGGCAAATCTTTTACCCTTCCGCCACGTATTAAAACAATAGAGTGTTCCTGTAAATTATGCCCTTCTCCGGGGATATAAGCAATAACCTCAATTTTATTGGTTAACCTAACTTTTGCTACTTTACGCAAAGCGGAGTTAGGCTTTTTAGGAGTGGTTGTATAAACTCTTGTACATACACCACGGCGCTGAGGACAAGCATCTAAAGCTCTTGATTTGCTTTTTGCTTTTATTATCTCTCTACCTTTTCTTACTAATTGTTGAATTGTAGGCATTACTTAAACCTTAATTTTTTGGACGGCAAAGGTAAGAGATAAAATGATAAAGTAAAAATTAATTAAAAAGAATGTGAGAAAAATTATACTTTTTGCATCCACTCGTAAGTATCCGCTTCTCTGCCTTCTCTTATTGCGTTCATTTTGCGCTTTACTTCAGGGGCGGTTTGCCATTTATCTACATCAAAATTCATTACAAAATCTTTGTAACGAAGCTCTTTTATCATAGATATTGTAGCGGCAGTACCTGTACCAAATACTTCGTATAATATGCCTGCTTTGTATGCATCTACAATGTCATCAATACTCAATTGCCTTTCTTCTACAGCAAAGCCCATTTCTTTTAAAAGAACAATTGTACTGTTTCTGGTTACACCCTCTAAAATAGTTCCTGCATCAAGATCTGGTGTGATTGCAGTATTACCGATGATAAAAAACACATTCATGGTTCCACATTCCTGTACATATTTATGCTCGTAAGCATCCGTCCATAAAACCTGATCATAACCTTTCTTTTTAGCTTCTGCCGTTGCAAACATTGCTGCGCCATAATTACCGGCAGCTTTTGCATAACCAACACCTCCGGGTACAGCACGTACATATTTTTCTTCTACATAAATACGCATAGGTGCATTGTAATACGGCCCGGTAGGGCTTAGTATGATCATGAATTTATACTTTTCACTGGGACGCACACCTATTACCTCATCGCTGCTAAACATGAATGGACGTATGTACAATGAGTGATCAGTTTGTTGGGGTATCCAGTTTTTATCAAGGTCAATTAATTGGCGCATGCCTTCCATAAAAATTTCTTCGGGCACGGGTGGCATTGCCATTCTTTCTGCTGAAATATTAAACCGTTTAAAGTTATCAAACGGGCGAAATATTCTTGCCTCTCCTTCCTGATTTTTATATGCTTTTATGCCTTCAAAAATTGCCTGCCCGTAATGCAGTGCTGCAACAGAAGGTGATAACAACAATGGCTGGTAGGGTTTTATTTCCACAATTTTCCATTCACCATCTTCATAATCAACTTCCAGCATGTGATCAGTAAAGTATTTACCAAACGGAATATTCTCTAAACTCATTTGGTTTAGCTTACTTCTCTCCACTTTTGTAATATTAAAATCTGCGGCTGCAATCATATCTGTAAATTTGTAGCAAAGAAAACAAAAAAAGGGATGAAAATATAATTTATGAGTTTAAATAACATTAAGCTTCCGGGTTTTATCATCCAAGATTTGTTCCAAAAAAATTTAGTAGATATTAGCAGCGTAAATACGGTAAAAACAGCGGTATCAAAACCAGCAATATCTTTTTCAGGCAGTAACAATCAGCAGATAATTATATTGGTTGAAAACCCTGATGAGGAATTTATTTCTGCGGAGCAGCAAATATTTTTAAACGGGATATTAAATGCCTGTAAGCTTACTATGAGTGATGTTGCATTGATAAATTTAACCGCTACAACATTGCATTATCAAACTATTATAAAAGAATTTTCGCCAAAAATATTTTTGCTTTTTGGCGTAAGCCCGGCTGCTATTCAGCTCCCGTTTGTAATTCCTGAATTTCAAAAACAAATGCACAACAACATTTTTTATCTTTCTGCGCCTTCACTTACTGAATTACAAAATAATAAAGAGCTTAAAAGAAAATTATGGGATTTGCTTAAACAACTATTTTCTTTGTAATATGGAATTGATATTTGCCAGCAACAATAAGCACAAGCTTGAGGAAACAACATCAATAATTGGCGACGCTTTTAAAATTATTTCTCTGGCAGAAGCCGGAATTGACATTGACATACCCGAGCCACATGCTACGCTGGAAGCAAATGCTACTGAAAAATCTACCGTAATTTATAACCTTACGGGTAAGGATTGCTTTAGTGAGGATACCGGGCTCGAAGTTGAAGCCATTGGTGGGGAGCCCGGGGTTTTAAGTGCACGCTATGCAGGCGAAAATAAATCTGCAGAAAAAAATATTGAAAAGCTGCTTTTAAAAATGGATGGAGTACAAAACAGGGCTGCCCGCTTTAAAACCATAATTTCATTAATAATAAAAGGAAAAGAACATACGTTTGAAGGAATTTGTAAAGGCACTATTATTGCATATACCAGCGGAACCATGGGTTTTGGTTACGATCCTGTTTTTTTGCCAAGCGGCTCATTAAAAACTTTGGCTGAAATGAACATGCAGGAAAAAAACAACTTCAGCCATCGGAAAAATGCATTAATAAAGATGATTGACTATTTAAAACAACAAACTAATTAATTTTACTAATTGAGTTTATCAGGCAACCATATACTATCAGAGCACGACTTAATACAGGGATGCATTAACGGAGACAGGCAAATACAGGAAATGCTTTACCAGCGATTTTCTCCAAAAATGTATGGTGTTTGCCTCCGTTATTCGGGCAACCCCGAAGATGCAAGAGATCTTTTACAGGAAGGTTTTATAAAGATTTTTAAAAACCTTAGTAAATACAGAGGAGATGGATCTTTTGAGGGCTGGATAAGAAGAATATTTGTAAATACATCTATCGAGCATTTTAGAAGAAAGGTGCGTTTGCAAAATGTTACTGAAACGCAGGAAAATACGGTGGAAGATAAAGAGTGGAGTGTGCTGGATCATCTTGCCGTAAAAGACATCATGAAAATGATACATGAATTATCGCCCGGTTATAAAGCCGTATTTAATTTGCATGTGGTAGAAGGATATTCTCATAAAGAAATTGGAGAAATGCTGGGCATAAACGAAGGCACAAGCAAATCTCAACTGGCAAGGGCTAAAACGGTATTGAAAAAAATGGTTGAAAAAAGATTAAATCAAACCAGCAGCGATACAATGAGTAATGATGCTGTGAATTTATAAAAATGAGTATTACAAGGGATAAAATATACAACTACGAGGTTACACCACCAGCCGGTGCCTGGGAGGCTATCGCTAATGAACTGGATAATAGTGAAACAAAAGTGATTCCTATAAACAAAAGAAATAATAAAATTTTGTATTTGAGTTTAGCAGCGGCTTCTGTTGCAATTATTATTTTCAGTGTGATTTTTTTCTCTCCTTTTCCTTTTGATAGGAATACAAATAAAAATACTTTAACCAATATAATTAACGATAGCCCGCAAAATAAAAATGAAGCTGTTTTAATGACAGTGCCTGTTGAGGAGAAAAAAATAGTTGAGGATAAAAAAGAGCCTTTGCTTGCAAACAATGATAATGGCAAAAAAAATAATGGGGTTGGAAAAAATCGGGTTGAAAAAATCAACACCCAGCCGGAAGATGATTACATTAAAAGCACTTACATAACTGTTGCCGGCCCAGAAGGAAATTCAATTAAATTATCAGAGAAAGCAGCCACCTTACTTGATACCTCAGAAGCCAAACCTGTGTGGAACAAAAAGGTTAAGCAATGGAAAGAAATGATGAAAGGAAACACCTTAGCTCCCACTCCCGGGAATTTTTTAGATATTATGGAACTTACCAGATCTTTAAAAGATAAAAAATAAAATCTCGCATCTTACTTTATTTTTAAGGCAAATATTTTTGTAATGCCCGCAGAAAAAATACAAATGCCTGAAAGATTTTTTGACGTTGTTATAAAAATTCCTGTAAGAATTACTGACATTAATTATGGCGATCACGTTGGCAATGATGCTATTGTTGCCATTATTCATGAAGCAAGA
>JBKJLG010000025.1:0-12421 GCA_046596995.1 Chitinophagaceae bacterium | reverse complement strand
ATAAGAGTAAAATTTCCTGAAAGCAGTTTAGCAGATTTGTATGACCCTAACACAATGCCTCCCGAATTAGTTAAGGCTCATCAGGCACTTGATAAAGCCGTTGACCTCTGTTATCGCTCACAACCTTTTATTAACGAAACAAAACGTATTGAATTTTTATTTGAGCTATATGATAAATATACAAGTGGCTTGTTTGTGAAAGAGAAGAAAAAAACAAATAAAAAAGCCTCGCAAACATAACATTTACAAGGCTTTAAACTTATTTTGTGAACTGGCTGGGACTCGAACCCAGGACCCATACATTAAAAGTGTATTGCTCTACCAACTGAGCTACCAATTCATTCTCTTTTTTAAGAGGCTGCAAAAATAAGGTAAAATCATTTTGCATCAAATTTTTAAAAAATATATTTACCTAAATACGATGATTTTTTTAATAGTTTTGTTTTTTACCATCCTCATCTCTCCTATTTTTGTTACAACTAAACAAAAAAATGCAATTTTTATTTAAGGATAAAGTAGTGGCAATTACCGGGGGCACCGATGGCATAGGCAAAGCACTTGTAGATCTGCTGATTACAAAAGGCGCCAAAATTGCAACCTGTGCAAGAAATGCTGATAAATTATATAACCTGCAGAAAGAATACTCTGATAAACTACTGCATACAATAGTTGCAGATGTTAGTGTTGAGGAGGATTGCAAAAAATTTATTGAAACAACTATTGAAACTTTTGGACATATTGATGTGTTGATAAACAATGCTGGCATATCTATGAGGGCACTGGTGAAAGACACAGATATTAACACCTTAAGAAAAGTAATGGATATTAATTTTTGGGGAACGGTTTACTGTACAAGGTTTGCGCTTGATAGCATCATCCAGAATAAAGGTACCATTGTTGGAGTTTCTTCAATTGCCGGTTACAGGGGCTTGCCTGGCAGAAGCGGTTACAGCGCAAGCAAACATGCACTTAATGGCTGGCTGGAAGCCCTGCGTACAGAACTTTTAGAGAGTGGGGTAAATGTAATGTGGGTAAGCCCGGGCTTTACAACATCCAACATAAGAAATTCTGCACTTGATAAAGATGCAAAGCCACATGGAGAATCACCCATGGATGAAGGCAAAATGATGAGTGCAGATGAATGTGCACAACATATTGCAAAAGCCATTGCAAAAAGAAAACGTACTTTGGTATTAACCTTTACAGGCAAGCGGACAATATTTATGAATAAATTTTTTCCTGCCTGGGCAGATAGACTTGTGAAAAAACATTTTTTTAAAAATGGCGAGCTGGTAAAATAAAAGGAACCGTGAAAAATGAAACGTGAGAGGTAAACACTCCAATTATCTCACCTTTTATTTATCATCATTCAGGATTAAATCACATATTATTAAAATGCCCTTATTAACTCTTACATCTGACATAGGTCCGCAGGATTTTCTTGTAGGTGCAATTAAAGGGCAATTGTTAAGCGCCAATCCCAATTTTAATATTGTAGATATATCTCATAATCTTTCTCCATTTAATTATCCGCAGGCAGCTTACGTTTGCCGTAATGCAATTAAAAATTTTCCTGATGAAACATTTCATCTTGTACTGGTAAATTTATTTGATCAGCGGCCTGAACATTTGTTGCTAACAAAACACAATAACCAATATATTGGCTGCGCCGATAATGGTTTAATAACAATGATACTGGAAGAACTTCCCCAACAGGTAATAGCATTGCCGCTGAATAAATCGGCGCAAAAAAATACTTTGTATTGTGCATCTGTTTTTGCCAACGCATTTGAGCAAATTTTACAAGGAAAAAATTTAGAAGAGATAGGCGATGCATCTATATCAATAGAAGTAAAAAATCATTTGCGGCCCATGCTGGGTAATAACTGGATAGAAGGTCAGATTATTTTTATTGATAATTTTGAGAACGTAATCATCAACATTACCAAAGAAGAATTTGAAGAGCAGCGAAAAGGAAGGAGCTTTAAAATTGTTTTTAAAAGAGATGAGATAATTGATAAGATAAGTGAAACGTATGCGGATGTTTATGAAAGCGAAAAACTTGCTTTATTTAACTCTGCCGGCTATCTTGAAATTGCTATTAACAAAGGAAACGCTGCCGGATTATTTGGATTGCAGGGTTATACAGAAAATATAAATACACAAAGCCAATATATGCAAAACAGATTGCTGTACCAAACTGTAAAAATTTATTTTGATTAATGTATATATATCTATGAAATAAATAATAACCCTTAGGCAAAAATGATAACTTTACCTTAAAGCCGTTTAAATAACTATAAATTAAATTAAAATGAAAAAATTATTATCTACGATTTTTATTGCTACAATTGCGCTGGCTGCAACTGCACAACTTAAAACTCCTGCACCGTCGCCTACCCAAACTATTAAGCAAGATTTTGGTATGTCTTCAGTTGAACTGATATATTCCCGACCTGCCATGAAGGGAAGAAAAGTTTTTGGGGATCTTGTACCCTGGAATAAAGTTTGGAGAACGGGCGCAAACAATGCAACTCGTTTAAAATTTAATGACGATGTTATGATTGGCGGACAAGCATTGAAAGCAGGTGAGTATGCACTTTACACTGTTCCGGCAGAAAACGAATGGGAAATTATTATTAACAAAGGATCAGCAAACTGGGGCACTAATTATAAAATGGAAGATGATGTGTTTCGTGTAAAAGTAAAGCCGGTTAAATTAAATGAAGCAGTTGAAACATTTACAATGCAATTCGCAAATGTAAAACCAACCAGTACAGATCTTCAAATAATGTGGGACAGAACTGCAGTATCTGTGCCTATTACTACTGATATTGACAAAAAAATAATGGCGCAGATAAATGACGTAATGAATAAAGATAGCCGCCCCTATTTTCAATCAGCTATGTATTATATGGAAACGGGTAAAGACCTTAACCAGGCTATACAGTGGTTTGATAAAGGGATAGAATTGAATCCGAAAGCTTTTTGGATGTATCATCAAAAAGCAAATGCTTTAGCGAAACAGGGAAAGAAAGCAGAAGCCCGGGCTGTTGCTACCAGATCAATAGAATTGGCGAGAGAGGCAAAAAACGATGATTATGTAGCTCTAAATGAAAAATTAATTGCTACTTTAAAGTAAGCAATCCCAATTTAAAAATGCCTCCTCAATATTACTGTGGAGGCATTTTTATTTTACGCATCTGCGAAGCAGAAAAGAAAACTTGAAAAACAATACCAGTAATTATTACCAGCAAAGCGCCAATAACATTCAGCCATAAAAAAGAAATTATAGCTGCTTTGTAAATTACGATCACCAATACTTCAGATACTATGGCGCCATAAAATATTGCATTGCCTTTTATCTGTTTTATCCAAAAGGCAACTAAAAATATTCCGAGTATCACTCCATAAAACAAAGAACCCAAAATGTTTACAGTTTCAATTAAGCTGTTGCCAAGGTTGCTAGCAAATTCTGCCACAGCAATGCAAAATATTCCCCAGAAAAAAGTGTATAATTTTGAAATTCTGTAATCCATTTTAGGTGTTAGGTCTTTATTAATAAACTTTTTATGAATATCCACCACCGTACAGGATGCAAGCGCATTAAGGGCTGCAGCAATACTTCCCCATGCTGCCAAAAATATTACCGCTATTAATAACCCTATCAATCCTTTCGGCAGATAATCAATAACAAAACGTAAAAAGATATAATTAGTATCATTCACGTCTTCATCCGGCAAAGCACGTTTCAGCAAAGCTTTATATTCTTTTTTTACGGCATTTTTTTCTGGGTTATTATCCGCAGCCACCAACGCATATTGCTTTTCTAAACTTAATAGCGAATCTCTTTTATCGGTATTTTTTGCAGCCTCCATCTGTGTATCATTAAAATAAATAGGCGCTTTATTATAATGATAAAAAGAAAATACCAATACACCTATCAGCAAAATTAAAAATTGCATCGGCACTTTTACCAATCCATTTATCAATAAGCCAAGCTTACTTTCTTTATCATCTTTAGCGGTTAAGTACCGCCCCACCTGGCTTTGGTCAGTTCCGAAATAAGATAGCGCTAAAAACAAACCTCCGATAAGTCCGCTCCAAATATTGTATTTATCCTTCCAGTCAAATCCATTTGCTCCATTGCCGCTGGTTATCACATTCATTTTCCCATTCTGTCCGCCAATGTTTAAAGCCTCAACAAACCCAATGTTTGCGGGCATTAAATGCACCACCATGTACCCTGCTATCACCATCCCGATGATAATAATTATCAGTTGCAATTTTTGTGTATAGGCAACAGCTCTTGCTCCCCCGCTTACTGTATAAATAATCAGCAGGCCTCCTGTTATTATATTAGTGATATGAATATTCCAGCCCATTAATGAACTTAAGATTAAGGATGGTGCATAAATACTTATACCGGTTGATAAGCCCCGGGAAAGCTGAAATAAAAACGAAGTGAAGGTTCTTGTTTTTATATCAAACCGATCTTCTAAAAATTGGTATGCGGTGTAAACTTTAAGTTTTCTAAAAACCGGAACAAAAACAATACAAATAATTATCATGGCAAGAGGCAGCCCAAAATAATATTGTACAAACCGCATCCCGTCAGTATATGCCTGCCCCGGTGCACTTAAAAAAGTAATGGCGCTTGCCTGTGTACCCATAATACTCAACAATACAAGATACCAGGGCATACTTCTGTTACTTAAAAAATATCCTTCTAAATTTTTGGTGGTGCGGCTTTTATAAATGCCATAAATAATTATGGATGTTAACGTAACAAAAAGCACTGTCCAATCAATACTGCTCATAACCCTAACCCCTCAAGGGGTATTTTAAATTTAATATTATTAGAAATTTTCATTGCTATTTAAAATACTGCGTGATGAAATAATACAATACAATTTGCAGCACCAGAAATGCAAGTACTATTATGTACCAGTTACGCCAATATGTAGCCTCATTATTCTTTTTCATTTTATTTATCTTTTGCCACCAAGACACGAAGACACCAGGTTTCACAAAGACCCTTTGTGTTACTTTCCGCCTTAGTGGCTTTGTGGCAGATTTTTATTCTTCGGCATCGCAAGTAAATTCGCCATTAACCTATATGCTCCCGGTACCCCTGCCGGCAACTGCCTGAAAAAAGAAATACCCGTATAAATAAACTTCCCTTTTCCATAATCAGCAACTATCAAACTTCCATTATGATCTTTTTCCCCGGTATCTTTCATGGAAATTATAGTTTGATAATTACTATCCAAATTTTCAGCATGATAAATACTTCTTTCCTGAACCCAGCCCTCAAAATCTTTCTCAGTAATTTTATTAGGATAATTTAAAAGCCTGTGACCTGGCTGAAGCAAATTTATCTTCGCATCTTCTTCGCTTACACGGTTTCTCGAAATAACAAAAGGATACGGAGATATTTTTGCTTTAAGCGGACCTACATTATTGTTGGTATTATATTGTACCAGCAATACTCCGCCATTGCGTACATAAGTCATTAATACATCATACAAATTACTCAGCCATTCATGCACATTATATGCCCTAACCCCTGTTACAATTGCATCAAACTGTTTTAAATTATTTTCTGTGATATCAGTTTCTTTTAGCATGGTTACTTTATATCCCATTTGCTGCAATGCTTCAGGTACTTTATCACCTGCACCGGCAATATAACCCACTTTATTTCCTGCAATTTTAATATCAAGCTTAACGAGGTGAGCTTTCGCTTTTGGGAAATATGTTATTGCAGGTATATGGTCATAGGCAATTGTTTTATTATAGCTATCGTATACTTCACTACCTTTTTTTGCCATAGCCGAAATTTCTTCTGTTGTATTTAAAAATTTTGATGCAGAAGTAAAATCACTGAAAATCTTTTTTTCTAAAACAGGTAACACGTCATATTGCATAAACTTATCTTTTTTTATCCAGCCGGCTGAAATCTTTTGTTCCACATTATAATTATGCAACGATACTTTACTATTAGATTTTAAATTGATTATTGCTTTCACAGGTTGGTTATCCGCAGATACATAATTTTCTTTATTATAATTCAATTCAATTTTAGGCAATATTGCCAATGGCTGATATTGCTCGCCTTTAACCGGATCGTTGGATTTAAATTGGATGGGTTTAATAAATGAAAGTTTTTGTCCTTCAATTTCTACAGTAAACGTTACACCGGCAACATCATTCTCAGGTTTTCCTATCTGCTCCTGCATTTTCACAGTAAAACTTCCTTTTTCTAAAGGATTTATAAGCCAATAGGGCTGTGTAATCTTCTCATCCTCCTTAACAAAAGCAGACAGATTTTGCCTTACATTCTCATTCCTATTTAAAGTATTTGCCAATGCATAATTTGTGTCTGCAAAATGCACATCAAGATTTTTAATATTTATACCACTGCGATTATTAACTGTTACGGAAATTTTTAAGCTATCTGCCTGCACTGCATAAGGTTGTGAAGTTGTGGCTTCCATATACAATCCGCTTGCGGCTTCTATTATTGTTAAAACTTCTTTCATTTTTTTTGTGCGCCAATATTCGTTATCAACTGAACTTAATATTTTGTACAATCTCACCAAATCAGGCACTGAATTCTCGGGACGCACAAATGAATAATTTTTAATCAGCTCATCTATTGTTTTTTTTACAGTCACATTATTTAATCTATCCCAGTCTGTATTAATCAAATCCATTAAATCATTAACAGGCTCATTTCCCTCAATGGTTTTAAAATACTCTAATTGTGTGCCCCTGCTTCGTGGTACACCAAAGCCCTGGCTCTTATGCTGACTGCGGCTTTCAGCAGCTATCTCGCCATAGCTTTTACCAAGCAATGCATTAAAGCCGCCTGCATCAACTTTAAATTGAGCAGCGTTCTGCGTATTATTGCTGCCGAAATTAAAAGTATTCCAAAGCAATCGTTTTGGCTTCCAGGGTATAACGCCATGCTTAAAATGCTCAGTAAATTTTTCAGGATCACCTGCAAGCTTAAAAGCTTCTGCAGCTAAAATTGCTGAAGCAGTATGATGTCCATGTCCACCTTCTCCGGTGGTAGGAAAACGGGTTATTATTATATCCGGCTGAAATTTTCTTATAACCCAAACAACATCGCTTAATATTTTTTGCTTATCCCAAAATGTAAAAGTTTCTTCGGGGCTTTTACTATAACCAAAATCATAAGCTCTTGTAAAAAATTGTTCAGCACCATCAATTCTTCTAGCTGATAATAATTCCTGCGTACGAATTAACCCCAATTCAATTCCCTGCTCATCGCCAATCAGGTTTTGTCCCCCATCTCCACGGGTAATACTTAAATACCCGGTACGATATAGTTTTTCATTTGCCAGCCAGGCAAGCAGCCGGGTGTTCTCATCATCAGGATGTGCAGCAATATATAAAACCGAACCAAGTACATTCAATTTTTTTATCTGTTGAAATATTTCTGATGAGGAATAGCTTTTGGGTACCTGGCTAAAAGTGAAAAGTGAAAAGTGAAAAGTAATAAGTAGAGAAAAAAGTTTTCGCATTTGATAAATTTATTTACGAATGTACAGTATAGTTGTTTTGATGTATCGCCATTCATAAAAAAACCGGACAGTCTCCTATCCGGTTTAAATATTTAAAATTATTATTTATTGTTTTGTATCAAACATAAATTTAAATCTTGCAAAATAATATGCGCCATTAAAACCCATTTGTTGTACCCGGCGGCTATAAACAAATCTGCCTGAGCTCATATTACCACTGTGTGTATGCCTGTCCTGATACACATCAAATAAATTATTTGCGCCAAAAGTTAAAGTAAACTCAGGTGCTAGCTGGTATGATAATGAAAGATCGGTAACTGTTTTATCGGAGAATGTCTGATCAAGTGTTTCTCTCTGTCCTGTAAATGCATTAATTGGAAATGCACCTGGGTTTGCAGGATTTATTGAAGGATCAAGATATTGCACTTTACCGAAATTTACCAAACGCAGCATTGCAGAAAATTTGCTGTATTTATAGTTAAAAGTAAGGCTGGTTTTATTTTTTGGATTTGCCACTTCAATGCGGCTTTGATCTTCACGGTTAAAGTAACTTCCTAATTCGCCACTGCTAATTAAGGTTGGAGAAGCATGAATGATGGGTTTACCATCGGAGCCTTTCTTTACTTCATTATCAATAAATATCGTCGCAAGTGTTGTACGCAATGAATGTTTTGAAGTAAAGTTTTTACTATAAGATAAAACCGTTTCAAGCCCTCTTGCCCGTGTGTCGATAGCATTTGAAAAAAAGTTAACTGTGGTAGCACCGGCAGCTTTTAACTGATCTTTCAGAGCCTGGTTTGTACCACCAGTAAAATTATTGGTTAATACAATCCTATTATCAATGTCAATCTGGTAAGCATCAACCGAAATTTCAAAACCTGCAAATGGTTTTGATGCAATGCCCACAGAATAACTGGTACTTGTTTCTTCTTTTAATTGAGGGATGCCCAAAATTTGAGCTGCCTTACTGTCATTGGTAAAAGTTCCGCTTTCCGTTTGCACTAAACCGCCGCCTGGTGCAGATATAAAGAGTGTATTTGTTTTTTGATAATATTTTTGTTGTTGAGAGGGAGCCCGGAAACCTGAAGTTATAGAGCCTCTTAAAGTAAATGCATTTCCAAATTTATAACGGCTGGCTAATTTATAGTTTAATGTTGAGCCAAAGTCACTAAAGTTTTCAAAGCGCAATGCTCCGGTTACTAAAAAACTTTTAGTAAAATCCTGCTCCAAATCAAGATAAACTGCCTTAGAATTTCTTGTTTGATCTTTTCCGATAAAATTACGGAAACCTGCAAAAACCTGGGCACCTAAAGCGGCACCAGAGTTTACATCATAGTTTTTAAAAGATGCTTCTTCTCCTTCGTTTACCCCAAATCCATCAACCCTGTATTCTAATCCTGTCGCCACATTCAATCCATTCATGACAGAGAATTTTTTCGAAAAATCAAGGTTGGTTGTATTCTGATAAAATTTTAATCCACCTGCATCAAATGATGTTTGCATATTGCCCGGTAGCGCAAACTGTGTATAGTTAACAGAATTGGTAATTTCAAAATCGAACTTATTGATACCGTATGTATTACTTATGTCAAAATTCCAGTCATTAAATTTGGTACGCAAACCAACTGAAGTTGAAAAATCAGTAATGTCAGAATTTATCTGTGGTAAAAAACCATTGGGGTAAAGGCTGAGCACTTGTGGCGCATAAATCCTTGCTCCGGCTACAATACTTGTAGTCCCATCAGGATAGCGGTAAAAACCGGCTGATCTGCCATCTTTTTCCCCATAACCACCAAAAATATATAATTCTGTTTTGTTGCTTATTGGATAACCAAAATTATAAAATAAATTTCCGCTTTTCATATTAGAATTACCAATACTGAAGTCAAATGAATTTACCGTTAAACCCCTTGCATTTAATATTGAGTCATCTTTATTAATTCCGCCGACTAATGGAAAAATCCTTCCTGTATAAGTGCCGGCACGGTTGGTAGCCTGCCTGTTAATAAATTCACTGGTAACATTTAAAAATCCTTTACCAATTGAAAAACCATACCCAATTGATGCCTGGAAGTTTCCCCCGTCATTAACTTTTACTGAAGGGTCAGTGGACTTATTAGCCAGTTTAAAAATTGCATAATTTTTATCATATTCAGTATTGTATTCTCCATAGCTTGAACTTAATTCCAATATGCCGCTTTTTTTCTTTAATACAATATTGATTACACCTGCAATTGCATCCGACCCGTATTGTGCCGCAGCGCCATCACGTAAAATCTCAATTCTTTCAATAGAAGTTGCAGGAATAGCGCTCATATCAGTGCCCACCTGACCACGATTTACGGTTCCATTTACATTTACCAAAGCAGATTGATGACGGCGTTTGCCATTTATCAACACTAATATTTGATCAGTACCCAACCCTCGCAATTGTGCAGGATCCACGTGGTCAGTACCATCTGCAATGGTTTGCCTAGCTGATTGAAAAGAGGGAGCAATGTAATTCAATATTTGATTTACATCTACCTGACCAATTTCATTAATAATTTGAGCCATAGGTATTACGTCTACCGGTACAGCAGTTGTCAATTTGGTTCTGCCTGTTGATCGGCTGCCCACAAGTACAATCTCTTCTCCAATTGCAGTTGATGACATAGTAACATCTGCGTTTGTAATTTCATTTGCTATTACTTCTATTAGGGATGTGTTTAATTGATAACCTGCATACGAAAAACTGAGAGTATATTTCCCTGGTGCCACTTTTAATTCATATTCCCCATTATCACCAGAAATGGTTCCTTTATTATTACCAACGCTTACGGAAGCTCCAGCCAATGGACCTCTTTCATCTCTTACAGTACCTTTTACTGTACCTGTTTGAGCCTGGGCAAAAGTTATACAGCTGATTAAAAATGACAAAAGCAAAAATGCTTTGCGCAGAAGAAAAATTTTTCTCATAAAAATTAATTTGGGTTAGATAATATTCAAGATGTTCAAATTCACACTAAATTTAAAGTAATAACTTTAAACTTAACAAAAAAGAAATAGTATGTTGATGAATAAGAAAATATTATTCCTGATTCTTCTTTATTTATATGCTGGCATTGTAAATGGCCAGCGCATTCAAATCAATTCATATTCTTACAAGAGTAAAAAAAACATTGAAAGTAAAAATGGAGCTGTTGTTTCAGCGCATCCGCTGGCAAGTGAGGCTGGCGTTTACATTTTACAACAGGGCGGTAACGCAGTGGATGCATCCATAGCAACACAATTAGCTTTGGCAGTTGTTTACCCAAATGCAGGTAACATTGGCGGTGGCGGATTTATGGTTGCACATTTAAAAAGTGGTAAAACAATTTCTATTGATTACAGGGAAATTGCACCGGCGGCTGCCACCCGTGATATGTACCTGGATGCAAAAGGAAATCCCATAACAAAACTTTCCCTCGACGGGCATTTGGCAGCCGGTGTTCCGGGAACTATAGCGGGACTATTTGAATCAATGAAATATGGCAGGCTCTCTTTTAAAAAACTGATTCAACCGGCAATTGAACTGGCGGAAAAAGGATTTACAATCACACAATCGCAGGCAGCATCTTTTAATTCTCTTAAAAATGATTTTATAAATAACAATACTTCCCTTCCCGTATTTGTAAAAAATACTGAATGGAAAGAAGGTGACACCTTAATACAAAAAGATCTTGCGAACACATTAAAAAGAATAAGAGATCTGGGAGCAAAAGGTTTTTATGAAGGGGAAACCGCACGCCTTATTGTAGAAGAAATGAAAAAAGGAAACGGGATAATAACCTATAATGACCTGAAAAATTATAAAGCCAAGAGCAGGAAACCCATTTTATTTAATTACAAAGGGTACCGCGTGATTACAATGCCTTTACCCAGCAGCGGAGGAATCATTTTACAGCAAATGATGAAGATGATTGAAGGAAGGAATATTGCCGCACTTAAATTTCAAACTGCCGCCTCGGTACAATTAATGACAGAAGTGGAACGCCGTGCATTTGCAGATAGGGCCTACTTTTTAGGCGATCCTGACTTTGTAAAAGTGCCGGTAAAGATTTTGGTTAGCCCAAAATATCTTCAGCAACGCATGATGGATTATAAGCCCGGCATAGCGGGCAACAGTATAATTACCAAAGAAGGAAATATACCATATGAAAGCAATGAAACGACACATATAAGTGTAATTGATAAAGAAGGTAATGCGGTATCTGTAACAACAACACTTAATAATTCTTACGGTAGCAAAACGGTGGTTAGCGGTGCAGGTTTTTTATTAAATGACGAGATGGATGATTTTAGCGTGAAGCCGGGTGTACCAAATTTTTATGGCGCAATAGGCAACGAAAAAAATGCAATAGTACCGGGTAAAAGAATGCTCAGCAGTATGACCCCAACCATTGTTTTAAAAAATAATAAACCTTTTATAGTTGTGGGAACACCGGGAGGCACCACTATTCCTACAAGTGTTTTTCAAACATTGGTGAATGTTTTAGAATTTAAAATGACATTGAATGATGCTGTTAACAAACCAAAGTTTCATCATCAATGGCTGCCCGATCAGCTTGACTTAGAAAAAGGCTTTGATGAAAATGTAAAACAGCAGCTCATTAAAATGGGCTACACAATAAAAGAACGAAGCAGCATCGGCAGAGTTGAAGCAATAAAAATATCAGGTAATAAAAAAATTGAAGCCGTGGCTGATAAACGTGGGGATGATTCTGCCGCAGGCTATTTACCTTAAAGAAAAATAACATGAATCTTGCAAACACATTCTTAAGCGATGCAATTAAAAGATTGCAATATTATAAAGGCTTGGGCGATAAAACACTTGCATTTTTAAATGA
>JBKJLG010000004.1:0-2625 GCA_046596995.1 Chitinophagaceae bacterium | reverse complement strand
CTATGTTATTTTAGGCGGCTTACAAATTGATGCCGCAGCAACGTTAACCATACAAGCCGGTACAAAAATTTATGCTCACGCAGATGCACCCATTTTGGTAGATGGAACTTTACTGGTTACTGGCACAAAACAAAATCCCGTAGTATTTACTGGCGACAGGCTGGATCCTGATTATAAAGATTTACCCGCCAGTTGGCCCGGTATTTATTTTAGAGCTGCTAGCAAAAACAATGTTTTAAAATTTGCGGTTATTAAAAATGCATACCAGGCAATTGTTGTGCAAAATCCTTCGGTGAATGCTAATGCAAAATTAATTGTATCGCAAAGCATTATTAATAACGCGTATGATGCAGGCATACTTGCCATCAATACTTTTATTCAAGCCGACAATACATTGATCAGTAATTGCGGCAGCAACATTGTATTGGCTTTGGGTGGTGATTACCAATTTACCCATTGTACTGCCGCAACTTATGCAAGCCTTTATATTGAGCATAAAAAACCGGTTTTGCAGATTGCTAATTATGTTTTGCAAAACAACCAACCGGTAACAGCAAACCTTAGTGCAAAATTTACCAATTGCATTTTTTGGGGCGAAGGCGGAACAGTGGAAGATGAAATAACTGTTCTAAAACAAGGCAATACAATTTTCAATGTCACCTTTGATCATATTTTATACAAAGTAAAAACTGATCCGGCAAACAGCGCCTTTTTCGCTTCAATTAAAAATCAGCCGCCATTGTTTGACAGCATCAATACTACTAAACAATATTATGATTTTCGTTTTACCAAAAACGCCAATGCGCCTGCAATAAATAAAGGCATAGCAACTTCTTTTTTAAAAGACCTTGATGATAAAAACCGTGCTAACGGTTTGCCCGACCTGGGGTGTTACGAAAAATAAGGTCCAACTTCAAACATAGCAAAATGCCGTACCTTCAATAAAATAATTTTATAATCTCACCTCTCCTTTTATTTAAAGTCCTCTCCTTTTTGGAGAGGATTTTGGTGAGGTCTATATTTACACAAATGCAATTTAAAGATGTAATTGGCCAGCAGCCTGTAAAAGAGCAACTCGTGCAAATGGTGCAGCAAAATCGCTTGAGCCATGCACTTTTATTTTTAGGTAAAGAAGGCAGCGGCGCTTTATCACTTGCTATTGCATTTGCACAATATATTGTTTGTACTTCTGCAAAAGAAGCTGCACAAAAATCAGCACCCGGTTTATTTGGAGAAATTTATTCTCCCTCCCCTTCAGGAGAGGGTCGGGGTGAGCTTTCTCCTCCCCCGCCGGGGGAGGCCGGGAGGGGGCTGGATTCCTGTGGCACCTGCCCAGCCTGCATTAAAGCAGATAAATTAATTCATCCTGATATTCATTTTTCCTACCCGGTAATTACAAGAAAGCCCGGAGAGAAACCAAAGAGTACAGATTTTGTGAGTGAATGGAGGGAATTTGTTTGCACCTATGCCTATGGCAATATTTACGACTGGCTTCAATTTATAAATGCAGAAAATAAACAGGGAAATATTACCGCAGCCGAAACAGAAGATATAAATCATAAATTAAGTTTGAAGGGTTTTGAAAGCCAATACAAAATTCTGATAATGTGGATGCCCGAATTTTTGGGCAAAGAAGGCAACAAGCTTTTAAAACTAATTGAAGAGCCACCGCTTGATACCATATTTATTTTTGTAGCCGAGGATGAAAGCGCCATACTTCCCACCATTTTATCACGAACACAACTGGTAAAAATTCCTGCATTAACTGATGCAGAAGTGGAAGACGCATTAATAGTCCGGGGCAAAGTAGAAAATGGTAAAGCCCGGCAAATAGCTGGCGTTTGCGCAGGCAATTACCGTGAAAGTTTACAAATGCTGCAACATGCTGAAGAAGACTGGCAAAGCCTTTTGCGTGAATGGCTGAATACCGTAGCCAAAAATGATATTGCTGCACAAATAAAATGGATAGACGAAATAAGCAAACTTGGCAGGGAAAAGCAAAAGCAATTCCTTCGCTACTTCATTCACTTATTGGAGCAGGCAATAAGAATGAGAGTAATAGATACTTCCGGCGCCAGCTTGCTAGATCATATACCTGAAAAAGAAAAGGATTTTGCCGTACGGCTAAACAAGCTTTGCAGCCTTTCCGCACAGGAAGCCATAGTTGCCGAACTGGATAAAGCCTCTTACTATATTGAGCGAAATGCACATACAAAAATGTTGTTTCATGCTCTCTCCATACGGCTGGTACATATTATTAAACATAATTCGCTAATTTTGGTTAATAGAGGAAAAGGAATTTTTGAAGCCGGCGTTTTTAGTCCCGAAGTTTCGGGATTGAACCAGCTTTTTAAGCATTAGTCATCATCGTTGTGTCACTCACTTGTACCGTATACCAACTAGCAGCAAAATAAAAATCTGCCGTAATTGCGAGAAAGAGGAACGACGACGAAGCAATCTTGTAGTAACCAGTAAATTATAAAAGTGCAATTGCGATTTTCTAAAAATAGTTATTGTAATATAAGATTGCTTCGTCATTCTTCCTCGCAATGACGAGTTAGTTTTTACTGTACAAGAGTGCGACGCCACTGAAGCTTAATAGCAATTCATCTGCCGGCTACATAA
>JBKJLG010000347.1:0-3411 GCA_046596995.1 Chitinophagaceae bacterium | reverse complement strand
GACACGGCTCAGGAAAAATTTTTTCAGAACAAGTCATTTATGCAATCAGCATTTCTACAAGCAGACGGGCAATAAATTCGTTGCCCTCCAAAATACTCAAACGTTGCCTTAAAATTTCTAGCAGCCTTCAATTAATTCGTCAAATTATCTCCATCAGAAGGAAATAAATCATCCCTCGTGGTTTTGGCTTGATTTAAACCTTCTGTTTCGGAAGCAGTATTTTTAACACTGTCCGTCGTGGCATTTTTTACCGGCAGATTTCCTTTTATGACATCACCTGTTTGAGGTTTGTTAGTCTTGGTTTTATCTTGGGTGTCTTGTTTATTTTTTTTCATACTACTATCTTTTTATTACCATAATAACTTCAAATAATTATGCCAGAACTAAAATCAAAAAAAGCAGACTGCTTAAGTTGGTCTCCGTACTTACAATTCTCACCAACTTCCTTTTGTCTGCATTAAATAAATCCTAAACACCCACTCCCACAAAAGGATTATATTTTTTTTCATTACCAATTGTGATTTCCGGCCCATGCCGCAGTAAACAATTATATCATCAGGCAATAAAAATATTTCTTAGTGATTATTAAGATTATATTACAGCATCAATGCGTAAAGTTATATTCATCGTTTTATTATTTTTTTCATTAAGAACTTTTATTAGTTGCTGCAAGGAAGTAGGTTTTAATTTCCGATGGAGCAAAGCTATTATTACTAATATTAATGTTTCATCCAATATACCAACACCTTTAATACCTGATTCCAGCAAAATAGTAAATTATGGTTTCCGCCTTACGCTTGAAGCCGAACAAGTAGCATATCATTTTATTAATGATTTTGCATTTAATAAAACGTACGCACTAAAATGTATAGCTAACTATCAAAATAAAGACTCTGTAATATTCATCAACGTAATTACCCAAAACAACTTAGACAATACCCATCCCGCAGGAAGTTCGATATCGGATTTTCTTTTAGCAAGACCAGGTAGTATGTATTTTGATCCGACACCATACCCATATGATATTATAAATGCCAATATTTATTATATTAATCAGAATAATTCAATTAGCAATAATATTTTGGATTTTAAATTTAAAAATATTACCCCTTTTTTAGGAGAACATAAATTTTTAATTACGGTTTTATTTAAAAGTGGTAGAGTTTTATCAAACAATACTGCAATTAGGCTCTATTAATTTATTGATCCTACACACCCTCCCCCACAAACGGGTTATACTTTTTTTCATTATCAATTGTAGTTTCCGCGCCATGCCCGCTATAAACTGTTACATCATCAGGCAATAAAAATAATTTTTCTTTAATACTTTTTATAAGTGTATTATGGTCACCTTTCGGCAGGTCAGTTCTGCCAATGCTACCATTAAATAAAACATCGCCACCAATAATAAATTTTTGTGGCTGGCTGTAAAAACAAATACTGCCCGGTGAGTGCCCTGGTGCATGAATTATCTCCAGTTCATCTTCTCCCAAAATAATTTTATCATCCGCGTTTAAAAAAATAAACGCTCCTGTATAATTATCAAATGGCAGGTTAAACATCAGCCCGCTGGCTGGCGCCATGGCAAGCATTTGTTCTTCTAAAGTATGCAGTTGTAGTGTTAACTTGTATTTTTCTGCAACGAATTTGTTGCCAAACACATGGTCTAAATGGCAATGTGTGTTAAGCAACATTTTTGGTAACAAGCGGCTCTCTTCTATAAAAGCAGCAAGCTCTTCTTTTTCATTATCGAAATAACACCCGGGATCAATAATGATGCACTCATTTTTTTCATTGTAAAGTACGTAGGTGTTTTCCTGTACGGGGCTGAATGTGAAAACTTTGATCTTTAACATATCGTAAGTTATATGCCCTTAAAATCATTTTACCGATTAGGGTTAATCAATTAATTTTATGAATAATCTAAACTTCAACATGCAATATCTAACGAATCAGTTCTTCAAAAAAATATTTATCTCTTTTATTATAACATTTATTGCTGCTTCCGCATTTTCTCAGGTTAGCAGTGTTGAATATGGAAAGAACCGTTTGCAGTTTAAAAATTTTAAGTGGAACTACTATCAAACCAAAAATTTTAATACCTACTTTACCCAAAACGGGCAGGAGATTGCTAAATATGTTTTACAAGTTGCAGAAAAAGAATTGCCCTCTCTTGAAAAATTCACTGAATACAGCTTACAGCGCCGTACAAATATAATTGTCTATAATAATTTTAATGATCTTAAGCAAAGCAACATAGGGCAGGGAATAGATTGGCAAAACACCGGCGGCGTTACTAAACTGGTAAACAATAAAATGATCGTTTATTTTAATGGCGATCACAACGATCTAAAAAAACAAATACGGGAGGGTATATCAAGGATACTTACCGAGAATGTTTTATTTGGTGATGACCTTGGCGAAGTTGCCGGCAACCAGGCATTATTAGATCTGCCCCTGTGGCTTACAAACGGCTACATGGCCTACGGCGGTCAAAACTGGAGCACTGCTTTAGATGATGATCTAAAAAGCGAAATACTAAGCGGTAATTATAAAAACTTTTACCAGTTTGCGTTTGATAAACCATTGCTTGCCGGTCATGCCTTTTGGTATTTTATTGAGGAAAAATATAAGAAAGAAAATGTTACTTATTTTTTATACCTGGCAAGGGTGTATAAAAATTTAAACAAAGCCAGCCTGCAGGTTACCAAGAAAAAATTTAAAACATTGCTTGCAGAGTTTATGGATTATACCGAAACCAAATATGATAAAGATATTAGCCGCCGCCGAAATTACCCGAAAGGCACCGAGATAACCAGCGTAACCATTGGCAAGCGTAAAGATTATTTTCATTTTAATGTAAACCCAAACAAACGCAATAGTTCTTTTGCTGTGGTGCAATACAAAAAAGGGCAATACAAGGTTATTTTAAATGAAGAAGATAAAGACAAAATTTTATTGAAGTTTGATGTACGCAGCAATGCCAATACCATAAACCCCAATTACCCGATGATGGCATGGGACCCAACCGGTAAAAGACTTTCAGTATTATACAGCGAAGAAGGAAGAATAAAATTATTTGTTTATGATGCCGTAATAAAAACAAAACCTTTTAAAAGAGACCTTACTGATCTGCTTGACCAGGTACAGGATATGAAGTACATGCTGGATTATAAATCACTGGTGCTATCTGCCGTAAAAAACGGGCACACTGATATTTTTACTTATGATATTGAAAATGAAAAATTAAAACAGATAACCAATGATATTTATGATGATATAGATGCATCATACATTTCTTTTCCGCAAAAATCAGGAATTATTTTTTCCAGTAACAGGCCTTCACCTTATGCCGTTAGCGCCGATACAGTTTTACCCAACAACCGCTACAATGTATTTTTAATTACTGAT
>JBKJLG010000207.1:0-9163 GCA_046596995.1 Chitinophagaceae bacterium | reverse complement strand
ATTCCACAGATAAGTAAATTGAGATTGACTGCCATCAGCTATAGAACTTGAATCAAAAAATTGTGCAAGTCCATCAGGTAAACAAACCTTAGGTAAACTAAAATTTACAACAGGATTTGGATGCACTGTTACAGGCAATGTAAAGACTGTACTCTGGCAGCCTGTATTGGTTTCTACTTTTAAAGTAGCATTAAAGGTTCCGGTTGAAGTATAAGTATGCGTCGGGTTATTGCTGATAGTAAATGTATCCTTCTTACTACCATCACCATAATCCCAATACCATTTAACAAGAGTACCGGCGTTTGCGGCAATAAAAGATTGATCGTTAAAAGGGATTGATTTATTTACACATGTGGTTGACGTTATATTAAACTTAGCAATTGGTTGAGCCGTAATTGTTATTTGCTTGCTGAATGTGTCACTCAAACATCCTACATTACTTATCATCGCAAATCGTACAGTATAAACACCGGGTGCAGAATAAGTATGGGCAGGATTTCGTGCATTAGCATATTGTCCATCACCAAAATCCCAATACCATTTATACGAAAAAGTTCCCGGAGCATAGTTAGTGTTGTCATTAAATTGAACAAGATCTGTAGCGCAACCAGTATTTGTAAAAGTAAAATTAGTTATTGGGGGATTAAAAACATATAAGGTATCATCCCTCGTTTGCAAATTACCACATCCGTCAGAGCCGGAAGTTCCGGCAGTAATACTTACGGGATAATTGCCCGGTGCATTATAAGTATAAGGGTTTGGTAATTTATAGCGCCAAACTGGTTTACCATTAATGGTGTAAGTGCTATCATTAATAGCAGAAGGATTTGTAACGGATACATTGGGATTTTGAAATCCTTTAAAATCCCAGAATAATGATGTAGGCTGGAAAGGATATGTAATGGAAAAGTAAAAAGGAGTTCCGGCACAAGCAGTAGGCTGATTAGATATATTTAAAGGATTTATAGGTGTCACAAAATTTGTAAGATCTCTAATGTTAGTTCCTGCATTATAACCATAGGATTCAGCGTTGCCATATCCATAAGCTATTGCATTAAACCCTGAATCAGCCTGTATTGTATGGGGACCCAAAAGAACAGGTATTTGAATATAAGAGTATGCAGGGTCTTGCGGATGAAGAATAAAAGGAACGGAAGGAATGGTCCCATCTATTCTAAAACTTGAAGCAATACTCGTTTTAATAACAACATTTATGTAATGCTTTGTTATGTTAGAGTATCGGGTGGAGTATAAAGTTACTTTATCAATTGTTTGCTCCACAGGACTTAAATAAATCATTTCTGGATCGCCAGGAGTACCATTACCACATGCCCCTTGGGTTGTAATGTATTGGGCCACAACTACAGGCTTATCTGCTTCAATTAAATTAGCTACTCCTGTTAATGGTAAATCGTAAAAAAAATTATTTTGTAACCCACCTTGAACTACTCCATTTAATTTTACAACAGTAGCAGGGTCTTTAACCAGTACTCTAAAATAGTTAAAGGGCAAATCCTTAGTTGGTACCGTAAAATATCTTTGCCCCCATGCTGTAGACGGAAAATCCTGCTGGATATAATTATCCGCAGAACCTGTTGTTCCGCTTGGGCAGGTAATATTAAGTTTACCTGAGCCGGAGAAAACTGCTATTCTTTTACATTGTCCTGTCGAAGAAGCAACTGATTTAATCTTTGTTCCAGTAAGATCAACCCCGGTGTTACCGGTGATAACACCTAATAAATTTAAAACATCGCCTGCCATTAAGGTATCCCTAAAAGTTACATTAGCAGCATGAGTTAAAGTAGCTGCAGAAGGAGTAATATCAAGTATAGTACTGTCTTCAGTTGCAATTACAAAGCAATATGGATATGAAAAAGCCTGATTAGATGTCTGCTTATAATTGAGAGAATAATATTCTTTACCTAAAGTGTTAGTGGGGAATAATAAAGTAGCACCTGAAATTGAGCCATTATAAATATGTGCATAGGCAACTATGGGCTGGTCACTCGTAATATGTATACTCTTCTTAGAAAATTTACCTTCACTTCTTAAACGTACATCATCAAGACCAATTTTGGGGATTGGTACACTTTCAGTTACAGTATTGGGCGCAACAAAATATGATCTTGTCCAGCCGGTTTTAGGAATAGTTATCGTTACAGTAGCGGCAACATCTGAAGTAAAATATAATACCATTTCCTGAGAACCTCCCGTTGCCGGATCTATTCCGGTAGATCCAGAATACATTTGACAATGACTTCCATATCCCACCCAAAAATCTTTTCCTTTATTAGAAAAATCCTGTGATTGTGCAGTGCAAAAAAATAACAACGATACAAAAAGCAGTAAGTAAGATTTCATCAAGGTATGTGTAAGAAAATATTAAACGCAATATACTAAAACAGCATTAAAACTTAGAGTACTTTATACTTAAGTACGCTGCCTCAGTTTAACATACAACTTTATACTGTAAATAAAAAAAGCCGCATAGAAATGCGGCAATTGTTAAGAACCTTAAAATTCTGGTTCTGTAACCCCCAAAGAAAACGAGTTAAAATATTTTTAATAGATTATGATTTTGCTAAAACTTTTACAGCACTTAATTGCTGATTACCGTTGGTATCAAAATGTACAAGCCTGTAGTAAGATTGTTTTACATTCTTTGCAAGATTTTTATCAAAAAATCCGTAAGAATCACTGGTAGTTTGCTTAGGATCAGGACCCAAAACCAATGCAATCGTTTTAAAGTTTATGCCATCAGCACTTTTCTGTACTTCAAAGTAATTGGTTGCTATAGTTCCGTCAGTTTTCCAATCAAGCATTACCTTGTGTTCTTTAGTACTAAGGGTAAAATCGGTAATGTTTACATCTCCCTGTTGGGCAAATGAAGTATTACTAGCAAGAAATATAATTGCGGAGATCAGTAAAAAACGAAAAGAGTAAAATTTTTGAGTAGAGTTTAAAATCATTCTTTGTGGTTTTGGGTTTCTAATATGTTGCATTGCAATGTTTTAAGTTGCTTTGCTGTTTTTCGTGGATTGGTTAGATTTTTTTAAATTAAAAATGAACGAGGTATCGATTCATTGATTATTTCCACAAACATAGAGTGGTTTTCGCTAAAATGCAAGACAGTAATTTTACTGTAGTTTGAGTATTACTGCATTTTTTTAGAAATTTTACTATCTCTTGATAAAAATCTAACGAGATAATAAATTTGTTAATTCTAATTTAACAAATAAGCATAAAATATAGGTAAGATTGATTTAGGTCTGTTTTTTATCATGATTTACCGCAGCAACTCTACTTCTTTTGCATAGTCATATTGCAAATCAGCGTGCAAAGCTGCAATTACTGCATCAATTTTTTTCAACTGATTATTATAAATGTTTGTGAGTGCAGCGCTTTTATTAATTTTTATGCCCGAAGTTTTTATTTTGCTGCAATAATATATCAGTAGCGTTGCTTCTGCTTCTTTTAAAGATGTGTGCTTAATATACTTGTTGGTATTCTTTAAAATTTTACGCAGGCTTTTTTTAGCGAAGTATAAATTAGATTTATTGATCTCTTCAAATTGCTCATTAATATATTCTTTTACATTCAGCAGGTACGTTTGCACATCCTCTGCCTCAAACAATAAAAAGGTAGCAAGCTCTTTATTTTCTTTTTTGTATTTTATTATCCGCAGGCATATTTCCAATAATTCTTTTTTATCAAGATGAACCAATTCCTGTTTTATTTCATTAATACTGGCAATCTTCATAAAATTTTTGAATAATTTATCAATGCAAATAAACTTATTATTAATAAGATTCTAAGCCTTGCCAAATCAAAGTTGTTTTACAATATATTTGCGCCACATGAAAAAAATTTCCCCTACCCTTTTCTTTATTGCAACAGTCTTTGTTTTTATAGCAAGCAGTTGCAAAAATAATTCATCTAATGCCGGCAAAGCCGATGGAATTAAATCTGGCGACAGTACGGGCAGCGTTTCAACACCAGATACAACTGCTTACAACAAAAAAATGCTATCAATGAGTAATGCGGATACAACGGGTTTATGGCCTGTTAAATTACCGTACCCAATAGCCGGCGCCATTTTTCCTTTTAAAAGAATTGTTGCCTTTTACGGCAATTTATATTCAAAAAAAATGGGCATATTAGGCGAAATACCAAAAGATTCAATGTTTGCAAAATTAAAGCAGGAGATGAAAAGATGGGAAGCTGCCGACAGTACTTTGCCAGTAATACCTGCCTTGCATTATATTGCTGTTACAGCACAAGGTGCAGCGGGTAAAGATGGTAAACACAGAATGCGTATGCCTTTTCACCAGATTGATACTATTGTAAAATGGGCCAAAGAAATTAATGCATTGGTATTTGTTGATATACAAGTGGGACACAGTACGGTAAAAGCAGAAATTCCTTTGTTTGAGCAATATTTAAAATTACCCAATATGCATTTTGGTATTGATCCCGAATTTAGTATGAAGAATGGAGAAGTGCCGGGAAGTAAAATTGGAACATTTACTGCAGAAGATATAAATGATGCCATTGATTATTTAGCTAATATTGTTAAGAAAAATAATCTGCCGCCTAAAATTTTAGTAGTGCACCGTTTTACACAAGGCATGGTAACGGGTTACGAAAGAATAAAAAAAGTTCCCGAAGTGCAGGTTGTCATGGATATGGACGGCTGGGGAGATAAAATTTTAAAAAGATCAACTTATCTGCGTTATATATATAAAGAACCGGTGGCATATACCGGCTTTAAAATATTTTATAAAAACGATACTAAAAAAGATAAAAATGGTTTATACACACCCGAAGAGCTGACGAAATTTGTGCCTAAACCGATTTACATACAATACCAATAACCTTTTACATTTTTTATAATGAGATTATTTTTTGTTCTGCTGCTGGGTATTTCAATATCAGCCTGTAATACTTCTGTAGATACTAACAATAGAAATGCTGAATTAAAAAACAATTCAGATTCAGTATCTAAACAAAGTGTTTTGGATGTGCCTGCAATGCTTGCAAAAAAAGAAGTTCCTATTTTATGCTATCATCACATTCGCAATTTTATTGCAGGTGAATCAGAAAATATGAAAAGTTATTCTGTAACGCCTGCTGCATTTGCCGATCAAATGAAAACTTTACACGACAGTGGCTACCATACCATTTTGCCTGAGCAGTTGTATAATTACCTTGTACATGATGCTGCTCTTCCGGCAAAGCCGGTAATGCTAACTTTTGATGATACGGATAAAGAGCAATTTACCCTGGGCGCAACAGAAATGAACAAGTATGGTTTTAAAGGCGTTTTTTTTCTTATGACGATTGCCATAGATAAAAAACGGTACATGAGCAAAGCAGAATTAAAGGAACTTGCAGACAGTGCACATGCGGTGGAAGCTCATACCTGGGATCACCACATGGTTACAAAATATAAAGGCGGAGATTGGGATACACAGTTTGTGCGGACTAAAAAAAAGATTGAAGAAATTACGGGCAAGCAGGTAAATTATTTTGCCTATCCTTTCGGCTTATGGAATAAAGAAGCCATTCCGGAATTAAAAAAAGCAGGTTACAAAATGGCTTTTATTTTATCTACAAAAAGAGATTCTACCGAACCACTATTTACCATCCGCAGAATGATTGTGCCCGGACAATGGAGCACACAGGGAATGTTGAAGGCAATGAAAACTACTTTCAACAAAAATAAATAAGATTGTTTTACAGGATTAGGTAGAATAAGCATAGAACAAATCAGAATGCGCTCATAACAAAGACAAAAATGATGAAATGAAATAATTAAACGAAAAAAGTGTGCGTCATTGCGAGAAGTTTCCGGGGATTTTTGCCGGAACTTCGTGGCAATCTCAGGTGAATGCTGCCTAACGGGATTGCTTCGTCGCCGTAAGATTTTAATAAAGGAAAATTTGTTCAGCTCCTCGCAAAGACGAGTTTTTAGTATTAATAAAAGTTTGCGCTTATTCTACCTAATCTCATTATTTTATTTTAAATTGAATGATGGCTTGCAGATGTTGATAGAGCCTGTATAAAGCAGTCTATTTTTTTTGGACTTAACATTATAGTTTTGATAAGCAATTATTCTTATGGCATGATTATTATAGTTATCCTTTAAAAACAAAGTATGAACAAATTTATAAGAGCCCTGATAGCAGGATACGGCGCTAAAAAATTAGGCGGCGGGTGTATAAGTACAGTAGTTGTATTTATTATTATTTATTATTTACTGGGCAATTGTAATTCATAAAAGTTACAAGCTCTTATAAATTGCAATAAAGTGAAAGAGGGTGCCCGCCAATACAAAGCAGTGCCATATATTGTGTGCATACAGTTTTTTATCAAGTCTGAAAAATATTGTACCGGCTGAATAAAAAATGCCGCCTGCTATAATCAAATAAAAAATATCTGCCGGCATTTTTTGCAAAACAGGCTGTATAATAAATACAAGCATCCACCCCAAGGTTATGTATAATACAAGCGAAAGCGTATTATATTTTCCGGTGAAAAATAATTTTAAAGTTGCACCCACGGCAATTATTGACCATTGCACAATTAAAAAAACAAGACTGAGCGTAGGTGAAGTGTAAATAAATACAACTGGCGTGTATGTGCCGCCAATTAAAAAAAAGATGCTGATATGGTCTGCAATGTTCGCTTTTCTTTTTATACCTGGGTTGCTGATGAGATGATATATTGTGGAACATAAATACACTGCCACTACGCCAAAAGCAAAGCTACTTACGGAAATAATTACTTTGGCATTACCTGTTTCTCCCGCTTTAATAATTAAAAATGGAATTGCTATTAATGCCAACATTAATCCTGCACCATGTATGGCTGCATTAATTAATTCTTCTTTTCGGGTTTGGCTTCTTAGCAGGGCTTGCATTAATATTTTTATACAAAGATAAAATAATTTACAAAAGCTTTTTAATTAGAGCATCGCCGCCATTATAAGTTTGTGTTTCAAAACCCATGACCCTTAAAAATCTTTCATGTTTTTTATTGTGTATTCTTGTATAAATTAATTTCTTAACCCCTTTGGAAATTAGAAATTTTCTTTCTTTCTCAAAAATGAATTTGCCCACTTTATAATCACGGTATTTTTCAACCGTATAATTTATTTGCACCATCGCTGTACCATCCTGGGTAAGTGTTGCAACAAAAATATTTGCAATAACCAGGTCTCTTAAAACTACAAAGCTTAATGCGTTGTCTCTTTCTTCATGGCGGTAATCAGGAAAATATGCATCAATATCTTTTTTATAAAATGATAAAAATTTATGCACCAGGCGTTCGCTGCCTTTAAATTCTATCAGGTCAAAATCTTCATCAGTTTTATAAAGCCTTACCAGGTAAAATAGATTGATTAATAATAATAGTGAGTTGGTAAGTATTATGGGAAGTGCATTAATCAAAACTCCATAAACTATAAAAGCCAGGCAACCCAAAGTATTAAGCCATCTAAATTTTAGATCGTTATTTACGAGCAATGAAAAAGCAAGTAATATTGAAGCTAGGTATCCAACTATTAAAACAATAATTTCCCACATATTTATTTAACTGATTACGCTTCGCAAAAATAATTGTTTAAAAAGGATAAATAAAAATGCGTCGATACGAGGCTTACTTACTTTTGAGAAGGATTGTGCTTATTACTTTTTTGCGGTGTAGATTACAATGGTAGTTGCAATAATTTTTTTTATAAAGTTGGTTTAGTCTGAAAAATAAATATGACAGAATAAAATTTGTTATCAGCGATAACGGTTTCCGCCACGGGGAGCACTGCCTCTTTCTTTTGGTGCACTGCTGCGTTCTTCAGCCTGTGTAACTATTAATGGTTTTTTGCCTAATGAAATATCTTTTAAGTGTTCAATTGCTTCTTTTCCTTCTTCATCGTTTTGCATTTCTACAAAACCAAAACCTTTGCTTTTACCGGTTTCCCTGTCCATAGCAACACGGGCACTAACTACTGCACCAAATTTTTCAAAAATTTCTTCCAGTTCGGCATCATCAAGATCATAAGGTAATCCGGCAACAAAAAGTTTCATACAAAATGATTTTTGTAAAAGTACATAACTCCATTGGGTTGCAATGCATTTTAAAAATATAAAATATTTTCGTTTGGCAGTAACTAAATATTTATTTCTTTGGTAGATTTAAAAGTATCTGCTGCAATGCTATAAATATAATTGAATTGGTCTATTACAGATTTAACTTCGACAAGCGATCTTTTAGTTTCTGTTTCCAGTTCTCCCCGCAAAACCTCTTCTTTTCTTTTTTGCAGAAGAGCATTGCCTATATCATTTAAATTTTTTAAAGATGCCCTGTCAGGCTTAACATCATGTGTTTTTTCATTCTCCAACAGGCGGATAATATTTGTAAAATGCAACTCAGTACTTTCAATTACCGGCAAAAGATGTACAGAGCGAAATTTATTGCCACGTGTTGTAAGATAATAGGAAAGCGTTGCCAGATGAGAAGTGAGTGTATGGTTTAGAACCACAAATTTATGCACTGCTTCTGTGCTTTTTTGAAAGCGCTTAGGCTCTGAAAGCATCCGCGTAAAAGCATCTGATAAATTGGCCAGCGCAACCAACACCTCTCTTCTCACAAGTTTCAATTCCTGCCTGTTTACCGTTAAATGTTCAGTAAAAAAATTTGCTATCAGCACAAAATATTTATGATTGCTTTTAAGCATTTCTATCATATACATTTTAATAGTGATATGCTCCCACTGGGGCACAAAAAATAAGCTTGCGATAAATGATATTGCAGAGCCGATGGCTGTGTCCAGTATCCGGTCACTTAAAACAAGCCGTATATTTTCAGGATAAAGAATATGAAAAAACAAGACGAGATATGGTGTCATAAACAATACACTTGCAAAATAATTTGTACGCATATTTATATAACTAAGAGCCATAAAAATTATCATCAACACCAGTAAAACAGTATCATTTTTAATAAAGAACAATATGGCTGCGCCAATAATTATTCCCAGTAAAGTGCCGGCAAGCCTGTCTTTATTTCGTTGTTTTGTAAGGCTGTATGCTGGTTTTAAAATAACCACTATTGTAAGCAGCATCCAGTAACTGTGACCAATCTTAAAAAAGAGAGAAATTACATA
>JBKJLG010000271.1:0-2525 GCA_046596995.1 Chitinophagaceae bacterium | reverse complement strand
AAGAGGAGATAAGATTTTTTAAACATTGACTTATTCATTCAGTGTAGGGGGTGTTTTGAAATTAAAATTTTAATCTGAGAATCTGTGGTGCCTGTATTTACTGAAAAGTAATTGGTTTCGACATTGTTTTTTTGATTTAAGAATAACGTGTTTAGATCATTTTTAAATGCGTTGCGAAGATACGTTACGAAGGGGTATTTCCCAACCCATTTAGCAATATAATCCTAACATTTACAGTTCTTTAACATGCCTGCAGGGGCAATGCTTTTGTGATAATACAAGCCTATAAATCAAAATATAAATGGTAATGTTTAACGCAACCGGGATTAAAATTAGCATTGCAGTTTGGGCATTTATTCTCACATTTTAGGTAAGCATTTATCGTTAATTCTTGCCTGCAACATCCACATAAAACAGCTTTGATTTCAAATTCATCCTTACTCCATGTTTCAACAGCATGGTCAGCACCTTCCTGGTGGCAAAAGTAGCAGGCAAAATATTCTTTACAGCATTTAAATTTTATTGCAATAACATCTAAAGCAGAATGGTAATGTAAGCATCTTGTTTGTTCATCTACATCGTTACCGTTTACTTTTATTTCTTTGTTTATCATTTTGTAGAATAAAATTAAAAAAAAAGGCTTTCAGATGATGGGAAAAAATTCCTTATCTGAAAGCCCGCTAAATAAATTACTGTTAGATCAATTATCCAAAAATACCACCTTTTTTAAATTCACGTGTACTTTCACCAATTTTAAAACCGTTGTTGTAAACTTCTATTTTAAAGTTACCAGTTTGAATACTGTTGTTGAGTTTCCAGTCAAAATTAACTGTGCTCTTTTCGCCTTGCGTGTAATTCACTTCCATTTTTTTGGTGAAATACTTTTCCGCGCCGTCACGTGTTTTAAACGTGCCCGAGCCTAATTCTGATATTGCAACAGGTTTGCCATCCGGGGCAATCAACACCACATAAATTTCTTTGTTTCCGCTTTGGGCTATACGGTTTTCATCAAGACTAAAACTTATTCTTAATTTATCTACTCTTTTGGCAGTTGTTGTTTCTTTTTCTTTACCGTTATTTCTTTCTTTAATGCCCTGGATAGATAAATTGGAGGCATGTAACGTAGAGCCGATGTCAATTACATCTTCTTTCTCTTTAATTACAATTTTTGCAGAATCAAAATGCCTGCGTACAACATCTCTCTCTTCAGTAACAACTCTTTTCTGTTCAGTTAATTGAATGTTTTCTCCTTTTAGTTTTTCTATTTCAGCCGTATACACTTCAATACTTCCTTTTAGTTGGCTGATCAGTTTTCTTGCCTCACTCAACTGTGCTGCTGTTGCATTTTTCTGGTTTAAAATAGTTTGAATTCTGGTCTTCAATTCTTCTATCTCACTATATTTATTTTTTAAAATATCTTCATTTTTAGCATTTGCCGATTTCAGCATATCCAGTTGCAGTGTTGCATCATTTAATTCCTGCTGTAGAGAATTTTTTGCAGCATCTGTTGAAGAAATTTGTGAAGTAAGCGCCTGCTTTTCTTCTTTGGTTTGTTGTTTATCCCAAATAATATATCCCCAGGTGCCTGCTAAAGCAAGAATTAAAAAGCCGCCTAATAAATTGCGATATACATTCTTTTTTTTATCGCTCTGCTCTGGCTTGGGGTTGGGAGATGATGGGGTTGGAAAATTTTCGAAGCTCATTTTTTAAGGATTTAGGGTTATTAAATAATTGAATTTATTTTTTAGTGTAAATATCGTGCCCATACAAATTAATTTTAGGAGATAAGCATCATCTTAACTTTTTTTAGGCAACATATTTATTAAAAACAACATTTTGTTGACATAAGCGGAGATTTTGAGTGTAAAATAAATTTGATACCTCATAGGTTGCCACCTACAGGATATAGCCCATGCGTATGATGTATTTAAAAATAAAGAAGAGTATTGCGTAAAAGTTGTATTAGATGCATCAGGGTAATTCAGATGTATTCAGTTATAGTCAAACTTGTACGAACTTTATTAGTGATGGGACTAAAATCAAAAAGCCCCGAAAATTTTTCGGGGCTTTTGCGGGCTGGACGGGACGATAATTAAATCATGTTTTGTTACCAAGAGAATAATAAGAAGCAGCACTATCATAATCCAAGTAGCTCATGCCAAAATCCGAAAATTAGTCCCATTAAAACTTGAAAATCGAGGATGAGAAAAAATGTTACTTTAAAACGGGGAAAATATATTTTAATTATTAGAGTAGTACGCTTTGCAGATTTATGTTTTTAAATTGGACTTGAATCAACAAGCATAATAACATATTATTCTTTATGGTTTATAATAATTTGAAAACTACTTGCCCATAATAAGGGTTTCTAGGTTCAACCAGTTACAGATCTATTTGAGATTAATTGTTACATGAAAGATTTGCTGAACGAACGTTATAAAAAGCATCGCACTTAATTAGTTTTTCAAAATATTCAGTGATTTTGATAACACTTAAGGCATTTAGAAATACACTAAAATTATCAA
>JBKJLG010000250.1:0-11510 GCA_046596995.1 Chitinophagaceae bacterium | reverse complement strand
TTTTATTAGCCCCTTGCTATTGCTAAATCAAAATCCTTTTGTTGGAGAAGAAGCCCATAATGTAGAAGCTTTTGGGCCCGTGAGTACCATAATGCCATATAAAAATATTGATGAAGCTATAGCATTATCAAAAAAAGGAAAGGGGTCATTGGTTAGCTCGGTGGTTACAGCAAATAAAAGTTTTGCGAAGGAATATGTTCTTGGCACAGCAACACATCATGGAAGAATTTTGGTATTAAATAATGAATGTGCTAAAGAGAGCACAGGGCATGGCTCACCCCTTCCACTACTTGTACACGGCGGCCCGGGAAGAGCAGGTGTTGGCGAAGAAATGGGAGGCTTGCGTGGCGTAAAACATTATATGCAAAGGGTTGCTGTGCAGGGCTCACCGGATATGATTACTGCTATTACTAATGTTTTTCAGCCCAATGCAAAAGGAAATGCATCCGCTGTTCATCCTTTTAAAAAATATTTTGAAGAACTTGAAATTGGTGACCAGCTAATAACTGAAAAAAGAATTATTACCAGCGAAGACATTGATAAGTTTGCAGATTTAAGTGGCGATCATTTTTATGCTCATATAAAAACTACAAACTTTGATAGCACAATGTTTGATCAGCAGGTTGCTCATGGATATTTTTTAATGAGTGTAGCAGCAGGCTTATTTGTTGATAGCTACGAAAAAAATCCTGTGCTTTTAAATTATGGTATTGATGAATTGCGTTTTACAAAGCCGGTTTATCCGGGGCATGAAATTTATATTCGCTTTACCTGTAAAGAAAAAATTGAGCAGGAGCTGAAGGACAGAAATCCTGATGTACCTTTTGTAAAAGGCAGCGATATACCTAAAGGAATTGTAAAATGGTATGTAGAAATTTTGGATGAAACCGAAGAGCCTGTAATTGGGGTGGCTACGATACTTACAATGGTGGCCCTTGCTAAGAGAAAAAAGAGTTAGAAAAAGAAAAAGAGATTATGGAGGCAAATCAAATAACTGCTTTAGTTGTTGATAGTTGTATTAGGATACATACAGCGATTGGTCCTGGTTGTTATGAAAGAGTTTATGAAGAAATTTTATATTATGAGTTGAATAAAATAAATCTTAATGTAAAAAGACAAATAACAATGCCGATAAATTACGAAGCATTGCAAATTAAAGACGCTTATAAATTAGATATATTAATTGAAGAGAAAATTATTGTAGAAATAAAATCTGTTGAGCATATATTACCTGTACATTTTAAACAAGTAAATACGTATTTAAAGTTAATGAACCTTAAACATGGAATGCTACTTAATCTTAAAGTAGATCTGATGAAAAATGGAATATATAGAGTTTTTAATAATTTTGGGAATGAATAGATTATTGTTAATCCCTTTTTACTCTTTTATCTCTTAGCAAAATGGAAGCTTTCGTAAACTCACATACCGAACACGGGATAACTACAATAGAATTTTTTCATCCGCAGAGTAATTCTCTTCCCTCAAAAATTCTTGAGCAAATTGCGCAGGAAATACACTACTCCTGCACGCATGATTCTAAAGTGGTGATTTTAAAAAGCGCAGGCGATAATGCTTTCTGCGCCGGCGCAAGTTTTGATGAACTAACTGCCATAACAAACGAAAAAGAGGGGCTTGCATTTTTCAGCGGCTTTGCAAATGTTATTAATGCAATGCGTAAATGCAATAAATTAATAATAGGGCGCATACATGGTAAATGTGTAGGTGGTGGCGTAGGGCTTGCAGCAGCCGTAGATTATGCAATTGCCGTTGACAAAGCTGAAGTTAAATTAAGCGAATTAGCCGTAGGTATAGGTCCCTTTGTTGTAGGGCCTGCCATTGAAAGAAAGATTGGCACATCTGCATTTAGCCAGCTTGCTATTGATGCATCTCTTTGGCGAAATGCAGACTGGGCAAAACATAAAGGCTTGTTTGCAGAAGTTCACACTTCAGTTGAAAATATGGATGAATCCATTAACAGGCTTGCAAACAGTTTAGCACGCTCTAATCCGGCGGCTATGGCAGAAATGAAAAAAATATTTTGGAGAGGTACAGAGCATTGGGATGAATTACTGAAAGAAAGGGCAGCAATAAGCGGCAAACTGGTGTTAAGTGATTTTACAAAAAGCGCCATTGAAAAATTTAAATCATCCCGCAGTAAATAATGATATAATTTTTCCCCCATCCCCTTTATCTTTGCCGCTTGAAAAAAATAATACCCCTATTTTTATTATTAGTCATCTGTGTTAGTCATCTAAACATTGTTGATGCTTTATATGACTTACGTTATAAAAAAGAAAATCTGCAATCTTTTAAAAAATTTCCTGCGGATGAAGAGAGCGGAAGTGAAAAGAGCAATGATTTAAAATCTAAACATGAAGAAGAAAAATTTTTTCACAGTTTAATGCCTTTTAAAGGGCCCTCTTTCTCAAACACAAATACTTTTTTTTACTATAATACCCAGCTTCAACTCCACCCGTATCAGGATGATGATATACAGCCTCCCAAAGCCGCTTAAGTTACATTTCACCCCATATTTTTCTGGAATAAATTTTTAGCCAGTTGTATTTTCTTCTAATAAAATTTTGTACGAATTAATTTCGGAACATTAATTTTTTGCTATTTAATTTTTTTAAAATGACAATTTTCAAACATTTAAAATCTGATCTGCCATCTGGACTGGTAGTTTTTCTTGTCGCCCTGCCCCTCTGCCTCGGAATTTCTTTAGCCTCTGGGGCGCCATTTTTCAGCGGACTTATCTCAGGAATTATTGGTGGGATAGTGATTGGTGCCTTAAGCGGCTCTAAACTTAGTGTAAGCGGACCTGCCGCTGGCCTTGCAGCCCTGGTGCTTGCAGCCATTACCAATATTGGTGCATTCGATCTTTTTTTGTGTGCTGTTTTAATTGCCGGGATTCTTCAAATTTTAATAAGCATTGCAAAACTTGGTGGTATTGCCAGTTACTTTCCCTCAAGTGTTATTAAGGGGTTATTAACCAGCATTGGTATTTTAATTATTGCAAAACAAATTCCCCATGCAGTTGGGTTCGACAGGGATAAAAAAGGAATTTTAACTGACTTTGGAATGGAAGACTGGCATGAGTTATTTCAACCGCTGCAGCACATTAACCCCGGCGCTTTAATAATTTGCCTGGTGTCAATAATGGTTATTCTTATTTGGGAAAAGCCTTTCATAAAAAAAAGAATAAAATTTATTCCCGGGGCCCTTATTGCAGTAATTGTTGCAATAGCTATAAACGAGATTTTCAGAGCCACAGGCAGCCCACTGCTGGTAAGCGATGAGCATCTTGTACAAATTGAGGCCGCTAAAACGCCTGCAGATTTTTTCAGCTTTTTTACATTGCCTGATTTTAGCGGCTTTTTAAACAGTAAAGTAATTGTTACAGGTATTATGATAGCAATAATTGCCTCTTTAGAAACGCTGTTAAGTATTGAAGCAATTGATAATCTTGACCCTGAGAGAAGGGTTACTAACACCAATAAAGAACTGTTTGCACAAGGCGTGGGCAATACTCTGGCAGGTTTAATTGGCGGTTTACCAATAACGAGTGTAATTGTAAGAAGCAGCGCCAATGTACATGCCGGGGCTAAAACAAAACTGTCTGCTATTTTTCATGGCTTTTTATTATTGGTTTGTGTAATTACAATTCCATCTTTATTAAACTACATACCTTTAGCTGCACTTGCGGCCATATTATTATTAACAGGTTATAAATTATGCAAACTTTCTGTTTTTGCTAAAATGGTAGGTAATGGCAAATATCAATACATTCCTTTTTTTGTAACAGTATTTACAATACTCGGTATTGATTTGTTTGGATTGTACACACCGCTTAAAGGTGAGGGATTATTAATAGGTGTGGTTGCGGGTATAGTGGCTGCGTTCGGAGCAATTTTGCATGGCAATCTAAAAAATTCTTACTTTTTTCATAAAGATAAACACCAGGAGGGTGATATTATAAAAATCCGCCTTTCGGAAGAAGTATCTTTTTTAAATAAAGCAGCCATAAGAGAAACTTTAGATCATATACCGGAAAATGCTTTTGTTGTAATAGATGCATCCCATACTGACTATATAGATTTTGATATATTGGAATTAATAAAAGAATTTAGAGATATTAAAGCGCCGCTTAAAAATATTAATTGTAAGCTGGAAGGCTTCCAGGAAAAATACAGGATCGAAAATGAATTACATGTTCAATCTGTTCATTAAAAAAAATCTTAAAATGGAAAAATCTTATCAAAAATTATTAAACGGAAATAAGCTGTTTGCCGAAACAAGGCTTTCTCAAGACCCTGATTTTTTTAAAAATTTATCAAAAGGGCAAACGCCTAAGTATTTATGGATAGGATGTAGTGATAGCAGGGTACCCGCTAACGAAATAACCAATACTACAAGCGGAGAAATATTTGTTCATCGCAATGTTGCCAACCTTGTAGTGCATACCGATACTAACCTTTTAAGTGTTTTAGAATATGCGGTAAAGTATCTGGGCGTTATACATATTATTGTTTGCGGACATTACGGATGTGGTGGTGTTGCTGCTGCTATGACCAATACCTATCATGGATTTGTAGACAACTGGCTACGAAATATAAAAGATGTATATCACCAAAATCATATTGAGCTTGATGCTATTGAAAACACAGAACAAAGAACTAATCGCCTTACAGAATTAAATGTTATTGAACAGGTAAGAAACCTTGCTAAAACCACCGTTGTACAAGAAGCCTGGAGCAAAAGAGAGTTACATTTGCACGGGTGGGTATATGGCTTGCATAATGGCTTGGTAAAAGACCTGGCCGTTATCCATAACAGTCATGAAGATATTGAACAGATTTACCGGTATGAAATACCTGTTACTAAAACCTAACGGCAATTTTTAAACCTAACAGGTCTTACACGTAAACTACTTTTCAAAATACTAACACACATTGGATATCCCGGAAATTATACAGCAATTTGTTTACGGGATAAAACAAACCTCTGCACTTGAATATATTGCTGTAGTATTTGGCATAGCCAGTGTTTGGTTTTCAAAAAAAGAAAATATTCTTGTCTATCCTGTCGGATTAATAAACACCCTTATTTACATCTACCTAAGTTTTAAAGGAAGCCTGTTTGGTGAAGCAGCAGTGAATTTGTATTATACTATTATGAGTGTTTATGGATGGATATTGTGGAACAGAAAAGACACCAAGCAAAATAAATTGGTAAATATTACGCGGAGCAGTAAAAAAGAATGGCTGCATCAGACTATTTTTTTCTCAGCTTTTTATATTGCAATTTTTGCTGCGCTTTCTTATTTAAAAAAAGATTTTGCACCGGGAGCAATCCCGTGGGCTGATGCGTTTGCAAGCGCTACCGCATTTACAGGTATGTGGCTTATGGCCCGTAAAAAAGTGGAGAGTTGGTATTGGTGGATAGCAACCAACATTGCATCTATTCCCTTATATTTTGTAAAGCAATACGTTTTTACAAGTGTGTATTATTTTATTCTACTGATAATGGCAGTTTATGGATTAATTGAATGGAAGAGAAAAGCAAATACAGCAACAACTTAAAACGATTTGTTTAATGGCCTTAAAAAAAATTGTTGTTATTGGTCCGGAATCTACAGGCAAAAGCACTTTGTGCATGCAGCTTGCCGATCATTATAAAACTATTTGGTGCCCGGAATATGCAAGGGACTTTTTAAAAAAAAACGGCCCTGGTTATTCTTATGATGATTTGCTCACAATAGCAAAAGGACAAATTGCCGGAGAAGAAGCTATGGGCCATGAGCTACAAGCCACAAGCAAGGAAAATTATAACTCACAGCTTACAGCTCACAGCTCACAGCTTTTTATAGATACCGACATGTACGTTATGAAAGTTTGGTGTGAGTTTGTTTTTGGGAAATGCCATAGTTTTATTTTAAATGACATAGCACAAATAAGATATGATTTGTATTTATTGTGCAATGTAGATCTTCCTTGGGTTGCAGATGAGTTGAGAGAATACCCCGATAAAAAAATAAGAGAAAAATTGTACCATTTTTATAAAGATGCGATGGTTAATCAAAATGTGCCGTGGGTAAATATCAGTGGCAATTATGATGAAAGATTACAAACTGCTGTAAAGGCTGTTGATGATTTAACTAAAAAGTCAGCGTAGCAATTTTTTTATATCGGGATCCCCGTCTAAATGCGCCATCTGATTTAATATCCATTGATGCCTTATTGAAACATAGCGTGAGAGGGGTTTTACAGTAAACTCTTTAGGGTTAGGCAGGCAGGCTGCTATCATTGCAGCCTCTGTTCCGCTTAAATTTTTTGCAGATTTATTAAAGTATTTTTTTGCGGCTGCATCTACGCCAAAAATACCTTTGCCGGTTTCAGCAACATTCAAATACATTTCCAATATTCTTTTTTTGCCCCACAGTTTTTCAATCATAAAGGTAAAATACACTTCAAGCGCTTTTCTAAAATAGCCGCCATGCTGCCACAGAAAAACATTTTTTGCAACCTGCTGGCTAATGGTGCTTGCACCCCGTAACGATTTGCTTTTTCTGTTATGCTTCATCGCTTTTTCAATACTTTTAAAATCAAACCCATTGTGATCGGGAAAAAGCTGATCTTCTGAACTCAGTACAGCCAGTTTTATATTGTAGCTCATTTCATTAATCGAAACATAATTTCTTTTTAATCCATATCCACTTAGCAGGCTGTTTAATTGTGTAATGGTTACTGGCGGGTTTACCCATTTACAAAATAGAATATAGAATAGGGAAAAGAAAAACCCATATAATATTATTTTAAATAAAAGCCGTAGAAGTTTTGAAAATAGCGTTCGGGATCTTTGGTTTTTTTTTAATCTCAAAATAAATTATTTTGCTACGCTTATATATTCAATGCTGTATTTTTTTCCTATTTTATAATTACCGCTGTTCCCTTTTAATAAAAGATAACCTGCTCCTGCTAAAATTGCTGCGCCACCAACCAGGTAAGGGCTTGCATAATATTGTGTGCCTCGCTTTGTAAACAGCCAAGTACCCAGCCCAACAGTTGTAAGCAAAAGCCCTCCGCCAAATAAACTTGCTCCGCTACCGCTGCTGTTAAACCCTTTTTTCTTTTGGTTGCCTATGGCAAGGATATCTTTGTAATTAAATTGTAGCCTGTAAGTTGCCAAAGTATCCCAAATAAAAACACCCATATTTGTTGGTATAGGCCTTATATCAAACTGCCATAAATAAATGGTATCTTTTTTTATGTAATTTATTTGCCCTGCATAAAAGCCGGCAGCAGTTAGAAATTGTATCTGGCTGCCTGCAAAAAAAGTTTTTATCTTCCTGTCGCTTTTTTTTAAAATAATAAAATCAGCATTTTGTGCAAAAGCTTTAAAAGAAATTAGAAACAAAAAACACCACACCGTAAACTTCATTGTGTTATGGTTTTTTTATAAAAAACAAAACGCCAAGCAGCAAAGCTGTACCAAAACTTAATAATATAAAGCCCGATACCCTGTTAATTAGTTTAATATTATGTAGTGTAAGTTTAGATCTTAACTTACCGGCAAGAACGACTTTGCCAACATCGGCAGCCATGTTTAAACCAAGACAGGTGGCAAAAATTATTATCCGCTCTTTTAAAGAATGTGTTACGGCAATTGCTGTTACAGAGGTTAGCCAAAATACCATTACACCGGGGTTTAGTGTGTTAACCAAAAAACCCTGAAAAGCAATTTTTGCATGATCACTTTTTTGCAAAGGAGGCAGTGAAAGATCTTGGGGATGCATATGAACTTTTTTAAAAAACAAATAAAATATACCCATGCTTATTAAAAAAGCACTGCCTGCAATACCAATGGGTTTTTTAAAATCGAGCATGGTAGTAACAAACTCAGAGAAAACGTTGCTTAATAAAACCCATACTAAATCACTCAGCCATACGCCGGCTACAAAACTAAAACCCCCTTCTTTACCATTATTTATGCTTTGTTTTATTATGGTGAAAATCACCGGTCCAACAGATATTACCAGCAAAAGCCCCATCAATAATCCTTTAACCAGTGCTTCAATTATATCAGTCAAATTATTTGATTTAATAAATAAAAAAGTGCCTCAGTTAAAGCTACACTTATAAATAAAAATATTGAAGGCTTTATTTTAGAGACAAAATAATTAAAAGAACAATTATTTATTTATCATTTCGATTTTTAAAAATTTTCGCCAGTCTTCCAACATTTTGCCTTTAAGTACCCGGGGAAATTTATGCTGACCCCCAAGCTTTCCTTTTGTTTTCATAAAGTCCATAAATGTTTTTTCGCTTAATACTTCTACAAAAATTTCTTTTAAAGCGTGCTTTCTCTCTACTTCATAATCATCATTAAGGTCTTTAAGCTTATTATCTATTTTAATTTTTAATTCTTCGCTGTTTACTTTATCATCTGTTGCAATATACCATTGGTGGGCAAAATGAGTACCAAACGGTACACCTACAACCGTAAATTCTGGTATTGAAATTTTTAACTCTTCACTTACCAGTTCAATTGCCTTGTTCATATTATCAACACTAAGGTGCTCGCCCACAAGGCTTAAAAAGTGCTTTGTTCTTCCCGTTATTATTACTTCGTTTTTTTCAATATCAACAAACCTAACTGTATCACCTATCAGGTAGCGCCATGTTCCGGCATTGGTACTTATTAATATCGCATAATCTTTTCCTTCTTCTACTTCATGTATCATTAACGCATCCGGCGTGGCTATCATATTGCCCTCACTATCAAAATTTTCATCATCAAAAGGCACAAATTCAAAAAAGATATTGTTATTTAAAGCAAGCTTTAATCCTTTGGCATCCTGCCTGTTTTGATAGGCTAAAAAACCTTCACTTGCCAAATAGGTTTCTATATAAGTTATTGGTTTGCCTAATAGTTTTTTAAAGCCCCTTTTATACGGCTCCATTGCTACGCCGCCATGTACATAAAAGGCCAGGTTTGGCCACATTTCATGTATATTATTTAATTTATACCGCTCAATTATTTTTTCCATGCAAAGCTGTACCCACGCCGGTACACCCACCAAAAATGCAATATCCCATTCCGGTGCTTTCTCTACAATTTCATTAAGTTTTGTAGCCCAGTCGGTTTCTTTTGCAATTTTTTTACCGGGCTTATAAAAGCTTTGAAACCAAAATGGAAGATTTTTAGCCTGAATACCACTCAGGTCTCCTGCAAAGTAAGTGGCAGATTTTTGCAATTGTGTACTGCCGCCTAACAGCAACCAACCTTTACTAAATGATGACCTTTTAGGAACGTTTGAATAGGTAGCCAAGGTTAGTAACTGGCGTATGCTGGTAATGTTGTTTGAGCGTATAAGATCTTTGGTAATGGGAATATATTTACTGGAGGCCTCACTGGTACCGCTGCTTAGGGCAAAAAGTTTTATTACCCCTGGCCAGCAAACATCTGGCTTTCCTTCAAGGGTTTTATACCACCATTGCTTATAAATCTTACTGTAATCATAAGCCGGCACCAATTTTTGAAATGCTTTACCGGCATGGCGGCTAAGTAATACCTCATCAAATTTATAGGCTTGTCCAAACTCAGTAAATCTTGCTTTTCTCAACATTTTTTTTAGCACCTTAAGTTGCTGGCGCTTGGGTGAGCTTACCGGTAAGTTAAGTGCAAGGGCAATAGATTTTGGAAGCTTGATATCAATCAATGCCATGTAAAACTAAGATTGGTTAAGGGAAACAAATTTACTGAATTGTTAAGCCAACCTGTTATTATTTTATAAGGGGGTTTTGAATATTTTATATTGCCGCTATGTATTGGAGAATGGTATTTTGAATAAGAAAAACCATTATGCAACAATCAAAGTTTTGGGTTGCTTCATATTCCCTAAATTTGTTTTCTCATCTTATTAAATAAATTACTTTTTTATGAAGAAAATATTTCTTTCCCTGTTTCTTTTATTTACTCTTTTTAAAGCAAGCGCCGATGAAGGTATGTGGTTGCCCATGTTACTTGGACAACAGGTTTATGATGATATGGTAAAAAGAGGGTTAAAGTTAAGTAAAGAACAGCTTTACAGTATAAACAAACCGAGTATTAAAGATGCCATTATAATTTTTGGCGGTGGCTGTACCGGCGAAATTGTAAGCAGCCAGGGGTTAATTTTTACCAATCACCATTGCGGATATGGAGCCATTGCCGGTGCAAGTACAGTTGATCATAATTATTTGCGGGATGGTTTTTATGCATACACAAAAGCAGAAGAAATAAAATCTACTCTTTCAGTACAATTTCTTGACAGGATTGAAGATGTTACAACACAGGTTGAGAACGGATTAAAAGGTTTAAACTGGGCAGACAGAACTAAAAAAATTGCGGAAGTATATAAAGCAATAACCGATAAAGTTGCTGACCCGGCGAACGGACTCGCTGGCAGAGTGTATAGTATGTTTAAAGGCAACCAGTATATTATGTATGTTTTTAAAACTTACAAAGATGTTCGGCTGGTTGGCGCCCCGCCTGAAAGTATTGGCAAATTTGGTGGAGATACTGATAACTGGGAATGGCCACGCCACACAGGAGATTTTTCAGTATTTCGTGTTTACACAGCTAAAGATGGCAAGCCCGCAGAATACAGTGCAGAAAATGTACCCTTAAAACCAAAATGGTTTTTACCTGTTTCTTTAAAAGGTTTTAAAGACGGAGATTATGCAATGATCTATGGCTACCCTGGCAGTACTAATCGTTACGAAACTTCTTATGGTATAAAGTTAAAAAACGAAACCAACAATCCCTCTCTTGTTGGCCTGAGGGATATGCGTTTAAAATATATGTATGCCGAAATGATAAAAGATCCTGCGGTAAAACTAAAACTAGCATCTAACTACGCAAGCATTGCCAACTACTGGAAGTTTTATGAAGGCGAAACCAAACAACTTACTAAATTTAAAACATACGAATCAAAACAAAAATATGAACAGGATTTTATAAGATGGGCTCAGGGCAAACCTGAATACCAAAATATATTTATAGATTATCAGAAAAATTATGAAGCATGGTCGCCATATGCAGAAAATCGTGTTTATCTTATTGAAGGTGTTTTTGGCTCACCGCTTACAAGTTTTGCTTCCTCTTTACAACAGGTAGAAAGTGCATTGGTTAAACAAGGCACAACCGAAGCAGATGTAAAAAAAGCTGTTGCCAATGCAGATGCACAAAGAAAAACTTTTTTAGCTGCACTGGATAAACCAAGCGATGAAAAAATTATTGCCTCAACAGCAATGATGTTTTACAAGGATGTTGATAAAAATCAACACCCCATTGGTTTTTATGAGGGAATTAAAAATAAATATGGCAGCCTTGATGATGAAAGCACCTACAAAGCCTGGGCTAAAGACCTGGTAAAAAATACAATCATTTTAGATGATGCCAAATGGAATGCTTTTGTAGCAAAGCCTGATGCAGTAACGCTGCAAAGCGATCCTGCATTTGCT
>JBKJLG010000134.1:0-3082 GCA_046596995.1 Chitinophagaceae bacterium | reverse complement strand
TAAATTTTAGCATGTCAGACAAACCTTCCTCATTTGGAAAAATAAATTATCCTGTAACTTCTATCAGCGATAATCCGCTGGTATTAAATCCTGTTATAAACGGCGGAGGTTTTTCTTTCTCAGGTAAAAAATTAATAAATATATATTCCAATCAACCGGCGGTAAAAATTTATTATTCATTAAATGGAGAAATGCCGCATAAACTTTACACGAAACCTTTTCAAATTTCATCGAGCCAAAATATAAAAGCATTTGCAAAAAATAAAAATAATGAAACCAGCAAGATTACCACTGCCCGGTTCCATTATCGCACAAATAATTTTAAAATTAACTATTTATCCCACTACCAGCAGGAATATGCTGCTGCTGGCAAAAATGCTTTGGTAGATGAATTAAGAGGTGATACAAACTGGCGAAAGGGCAATTGGCAAGGCTTTAGAAGCAATCTGACAGCAATTGTTGATTTGGGAGTAAGCCGGCATTTTACAAATGTAACTGCAGGTTTTTTGCAGGATACTGATGCCTGGATAATTATGCCTAAAGAGTTTGCTGTAGAAGTATCTATGGATGGCATTCATTTTACAGAAGTTTACAAGGGCAATAATTTTTTACCGATTGAAGATACCAGGGTACAGATAAAAAACATCGAGGCAAAATTTGCTGATCGTTATGCAAAGTTTATAAGAATCAAAGCCGTGCAATACGGTAAATTACCGCAGTGGCACTTAGGCGCAGGCGGCGACAGCCATATTTTTATAGATGAGATAATTGTAAAATAAATTATGGTAAAGCACCTGAATCACCGGAATAATCCGCTTGTGTTCCCGACACAATTAAAGGACTTGAAAACATTAAACCATTCGGAGTTTTAAACTTCCATTTTTCCATTCCAGTTATCGCATCAAATGCATAAAAGTAATTGGTACCTCCTCCACCAACATAAACAATACCATTTGTGAAAGCTGGACTTGCAGAATTCGGCAGTATTTGCTTTTCCCATAAGCTTGAACCTGTAGCGGCATCTAAAGCATGTATTTTAAGGTCATCTGCAGTGATGTATAATTTACCATTTGCAACACAAGGGCTTGAAGTTATTCCAGTATTCTGCAACTTTTCCCAAATTAAAGAACCAGTGGGTCCATTTACTGCATACAAACTACCTTTTCTTGTGAATGAAAGATCGTACCCGCCGCCAATATAAACAATTCCATTTGCTACTGTAGGACTTGATTGCTCCAGAGAAATTCCATTTGCAAAAAATTTCCAAATCAACGTTCCTGTATTTGCATTAACTGCATATAAGTAACTATCACGGCTCCCAACATAAATTACTCCATTAACTAAAGATGGTCCAGATTGATTTATCATTGCACCAGTTTGATAACTCCATTTCAATTGACCGGTAGTTGATGATAAGGCATATAATTTATTATCTGAACTTCCAAAATAAACAACGTTATTAGCAACTGTAGGGCTGGCACTTACATTGCCACCGGTTAAATATCTCCATTTTAATTGCCCAGTATTACCATCTAAAGCATAAAGATAATCATCGTTAGTTCCAACATATACTGTCCCGTCAACATAAACTGCATCAGACTCAATACCTGTAGTGGCAATCAAATTTTTCCATCTAATATTTCCCGTATTAGCATCAAATGCATATACATAATTATCAATACCGCCCACATAAACAATTCCATTTGCATACGTGGCGCCGGAGTAAGCGAATGAAGCACTACCTGTATATTTCCAAACCATTGCCCCTGTCAATCCATCCAAAGCATAGAAATTTTTATCGCTGCTTCCTACATAAACCACCGGAGGAGGAGGAGGCCCTAAATGAAGTGTAATTGTATATTTAGCCGTACTGCCATCTTGTGCAGTAACTGTATATACAACAGGTATTGTAAAATCCTGAGGAATTCCACTCGCTGGCGTAATGGTTTTGCCTGTAATTGTTATATATGGAGTTAGCGGATTAAGATTTGTATTATACGGTACTGTTATATCTATTTTTAAACCTATAATTTTTATATCCATTTCAGTGCGTGTGAAATAGGTGCCGTCGGCTTTTTTTATAGCAACTGCAATAATATCTTTTGATGAATCAAGCTTTATTTGATCGTCAGACTTTGTGCAGGAAAAAATAAATAATAAAAAAGTGAATGGGAAGAAAAAAAATAATTTGTGAATAAGGTGATTTCTCATAGAGTATAAATTATTCTGTTGAAGTTTTAGGTGGTCAATTTGGCAATTTTCAAGTTACAACTATAATATTTAGTTCGTGTTTGTTTTTATCAATTACCAAGGCAAATGTATTAATAAGATTGCTTCTTAGTCTAGTCCTCGTTTATTACGAGGGCTAACTCCTCATCTAAAAAGCACATTCAATCCTTACATGTCCGTTTCTTCCCTGATAATCCTTGCCGTTATTGATGTTCCAAAGGGTTTTATGAGTAAGCTGCACCAACAACGGAATTAATTTTATATCAATGGCAAGATGGTTAGGAGCCGGCGGCGACATTCATATTTTTATAGATGAGATAATTGTAAAATAAAAAAAAGGTTGCCTGAATCAACAGGCAACCTTTAAACAAAATATTGTCAAACTTAAGCTTCAGGCTCTACTCTTCCCAGCTTGCTGCCAAAAACTCCTAAATGCACCACAGCAAAAACTATTGAAATATATAATAAAGTTCTGTCAGCCTCAAACCCCACGGTATATTGATGCAGCAAACCTGCAACTACCAATAATAAGGAAAGCCCAATACCCGTAAGCCTTGCTATCTTCATACCCTTCCTATTATTTGTGCCATTACCCAGGTGGCTGTTTTTTGCACCATATACAAGATAAATGTCCATACCTATTAACATCCAAACTAGTAAGCGTATCCACGTATCCATTGGTAAAAAAACCATCATAAATAAACAAACCACAATACCTAAAATAGGAACCAATGGTACTAATGGCGTTTTAAATGATCTTGGTAATTCAGGCATTTTCTTGCGCATAACCCAAACGCCAATGCATACTAATATAAACGCAAACAAAGTGCCGATGCTGGTCATTTCACCAACA
>JBKJLG010000331.1:0-3472 GCA_046596995.1 Chitinophagaceae bacterium | reverse complement strand
TTTTGGGTTACTTTTCAGTTATTAAAGTATTAATTACAGCTTAGTGAACTTATCGCACCAGGAACAGATTTTATTGGAAGGATTAGCGGCAAACGATAAAAAAGCTGTAGAAACTATTTACAGGGAAAATTATCAAACCATTCAATCTTTCATTGTTAAAAATAATGGCTATCCAGATGATGCCCGTGATATTTTTCAGGAAGCGATGATAGTTCTTTACGAAAAGGTTACTTCAGGCTCTTTTGAACTTACCTGCCAGATAAAAACGTATTTGTATTCTGTTAGCAGGCGCCTGTGGCTTAAAAGATTACAGCAGCTGCAGCGTTACAATCCTTCTTTTGAAAATGCAGAAGAAACGGTGGCGGTAGAAGAAGAACTGGATGTACATGAAAAACGTACTTCTGATCTGGCTATAATGGAAAATGCGCTGAGCAAAATTGGTGAGCCGTGCAAAAGTTTGCTGGAGGGTTATTATCTACAAAAAAAATCTATGCCTGAACTGGCTGAATTTTTTGGCTATACAAATGCTGATAATGCAAAAACCCAGAAGTATAAATGCCTGGTAAGATTGAAAAAAATATTTTTTGCACAATACAAAAACGGAGGATAAGATGGATGATACTTTACTTTTAGATGCAATTGAACGATATAGAAAAGGCGAAATGTCGGCTGAGGAAAAAACATTTTTGGAAGAGATGCGTAAGAACAATCCGGAGATTGATCAGTTGGCAGTAGAGCATACTTTCTTTTTACAGGAGCTGGATAAATTAGCCGAAATAAAAAATTACAAACACACTTTAAACGAAGTTGAAAATACATTAATTAATGAGGGTGTTATTGCTAAAAAGCAATTAAAAGGCAAATCAAAAGTTATTTATTTATGGAGCCGCTATCGCAGAACTATTGCGGTTGCAGCCTGTATTGCAGCGCTTGTCTCTGTTTCCACGGCTACTATTGTTTCTCTGTACTCAGATACCAAGCAAACCACGGGTGTTACACCACTTGTGTTTAACGATAAAATAAAAAAGATTGAAGCACAGGTTGATGATATTAAAGATAAATTGGAAAGTGCCACCGCTGCTGCACCTGCTAAAATAAAATTTGCGGGAGATTTTAGAGCAACGGGTTTTTTAATTGATGGTAATGGTTTTATAGCCACCAATGCACACGTTATTAATAATGCAAAAAACCTGGTTGTAGAAAATAAAAAAGGAGATCAATTTATTGCAATTCCTGTGTACGTGAACAAAAGCAACGATCTGGCAATTTTAAAAATAACAGATACCTCTTTTAAAAAATTAAACAATTTGCCTTATTCAATACCAAAAGCTTCAGCTGAGTTGGGTGAGCAAATTTTTACACTCGGTTATCCTAAAGAAGAGGTTGTTTATGGTGAAGGATATCTTAGTGCCAAATCAGGTTATTTTGGCGATACTACCTCATACCAAATAAGCATTTCAGTTAACCCCGGTAATAGCGGCGGCCCCGTGATTACCAGAAATGGTGAAATAATCGGTATCATCAGTAGTAAAGAAACCAATGCAGATGGCGTGGTGTTTGCCATTAAATCAAAAAATATTTATAAAGCACTTGATGAAATAAAGTCTGCACAAACTATTAAGCTACCGACTGCTGCATCCATAAAAAATATGAACAGGGTTCATCAAATTAAAAAGATAGAAGATTGTGTATTTATGGTAAAAGGTAATTAGCGTTTTTATAAAGAAAACATTTTACCCGAAGTACAAACACATCGGGTTTTTATTGGGGCAAAAGTTTTATCAACACCGTGTTAATGTAAAAACTCAGGGATGTCTTTTGCATTTATCTTTACTTAAATATCTTTATGCAAACAAAACCAAGACATACGATAGTTGTAATACCAAATGAAGAAAAACTGGACGTATCTTATTATTGTTCTGATAAAAAAATAAAAGAAAAAGAGAAAAATGATTATGTAGAATTAATCATTCAATTACATGATTGCCATTCAGCCCTTAAAATATCAAAGGATAAGGCAAAAAATAATGATGCACTTGAAGCCCTGGTGCATCGCACAGTTATAAATGCCAAAGGACATTTGTGTGATTAAAAAACCCTGACAAATTTTCAAAACTGTAATTGGATCATTGAACTTTTATAAACCAAATATCTTAATTCATCTACGATATTATTTCTCAGTTTTATCATTTCCGATATTGAGATAATTCCTACATACTCTACTTCTGGATCATATTTTACATACTACGTAGTTAAGATTTAAAAAAAAGAAATCTTAAACAAAATATTAAATACAGAATTTTAAAATAGCTTTAATTTTCTTTAAGAAATTTTATCATGGAATATGTGGATTATTATAAGGTCTTAGGCGTAAGCAAATCTGCCGGTGACGATGATATTAAAAAAGCTTATCGCAAACTTGCCAGAAAACATCATCCGGATCTTAACCCGGGAGATAAAGAAGCCCATAAAAAATTTCAGCAGATAAATGAGGCGAATGAGGTTTTAAGCGATCCTGGAAAGCGTAAAAAATATGACCAGTATGGCAAAGACTGGAAACATGCTGAGCAATTTGAAAAGCAAAAAAAATCTGGTGGGCAATACAGCAATTCTGGAGGAGAAAGTTTTTCAGGCGGATTTGGCGGTGACGATTTTTCGGATTTTTTTTCGTCAATGTTTGGCGGGCAGCAAGGCAATGCCCGAAGCAGGCAGACTAAATATAAAGGACAGGACTTTAATGCTGAATTACAGGTTAACCTTAATGATGCGTACCAAATACATACGCAAACCATAACAGTCAACAATAAGAATGTCCGGATAACTATACCTGCCGGTATTGAGAATGGACAGCAAATAAGATTAAAGGGTTACGGTTCTCCTGGTGCCAACGGTGGGCCAAATGGCGACCTATATATAACTTTTGCCATTACAAATAACACCGCATTTAAAAGAATCGGTAATGATCTTTATAAAACTGTTGAAATAGATCTTTACACAGCAGTATTGGGCGGAGAAGTAACTGTAGAAACTTTAAGTGGAAAAGTAAAATTAAAAATTAACGCTGAAACGCAAAATGGAGCCAAAATAAGATTGAAAGGAAAGGGTTTTCCAGTTTATAAAAAAGATGGAGAATATGGAGACCTCTTTATTACATTTTTAATAAAAACACCAACCAACTTAACTGAAAAACAAAAAGAATTATTTAAGGAATTAGCACAGCTTGCATCTTAAAAAAATTTATACAATAACACCTTTTTAATTTTTAAATGGCCAATCGTTTTTAATTTTCGCTTTAATAAAATAAACAATTGCACCGGCGCCAATTACAACCAATCCTCCTGCTATCATTTTACTTCCCGTAGAAAAAAATATGAACAACCACATGGCAATAGCTATGTAAACCGGAATGGGAAATAAAGGCATCTTATATGGAAATATATTTCTATTTTTTTTTCTTCTTAAAATTAATAAT
>JBKJLG010000255.1:0-3116 GCA_046596995.1 Chitinophagaceae bacterium | reverse complement strand
ATGCAGGAAAGAATTACTTCTACAAAAAATGGTTCTATCACTTCTGTTCAGGCGGTTTATGTTCCTGCGGATGATTTGACCGATCCGGCTCCTGCAACAACTTTCGCTCACCTTGATGCTACAACCGTATTAAGCCGTAAGATTGCCGATCTGGGAATTTATCCTGCGGTAGATCCATTGGATTCTACGTCTCGAATTCTTACTCCGCAAATTGTAGGTGACGCACATTACGATTGTGCCAACAGAGTTAAATTAATTTTACAGCGATACAAAGAATTACAGGATATCATTGCCATTCTTGGTTTGGATGAATTAAGTGATGAAGATAAATTAACGGTTAGCCGTGCAAGACGTGTTCAGCGTTTCTTGTCGCAGCCTTTCCATGTTGCTGAACAGTTTACAGGATTGAAAGGCGTGTTGGTTCCGATTGAAGATACGATCCGTGGCTTTAATGCAATTATGGATGGAGAAGTGGATGAATATCCTGAAGCAGCTTTTAATCTGGTTGGTAGTTTGGAAGATGCAATTGAGAAAGGTAAAAAGATGATGGAAGCGGCGAATGCTTAGAAGCACCCTCTATCTCTCCGCCTTAGGCGGAAGGAATTGGAGAAGATTTTTGCGAAGATTATTTTTTTATTTTTTTATTGAGTGAGCTTCAGTACTGCTATTAAACATCTTTGTGTCACTCACTTGTACTAATAGTTATTAATTAAACAATTTTAAAAAACACAAACTCTTATATGCAATTCAGTTTACTGATTAATGCATAAAAGAAGTTTAAATCTCTCCCCCGTTGGGGGAGTAAGGAGGAGGCTTATGACTTTAGAAATTCTAACACCGGAAAAAAAAATATTCAGCGGCGAAGTTTACGGAGTACAGCTTCCGGGCATTGCAGGTTCGTTTGAGGTATTGGAAAAACATGCTCCATTAGTAAGCGCATTAAAAGCAGGAAAGCTTAAAATATTAAAAGATAAAAATTCTTTTACTCATTATAATATTCAAAGTGGTTTTGTAGAAGTGATAAATAATAAAACGACTGTGCTGGTTGAAGGTGCAGTTGAAGCATAATTTTTCTAAAAAATTTTTTTAAGCCCACGAGTTGATCGGGGGTTTTTTATTTCTTTGTCATTTTTAGATGCTATAAGAAATTAAAAGAACCAGGAAGGTTTTTAAAACATTGTTGGTTTAAAGTTGTCTTTTTAATTGCAGCAAACTCCAGGCTGAAAAAGGTAATAGAAGAAGTAAGAAAAAGGATAACAAACTGGCAGTGATGAAATACGCAATCGCTGCAATCATTAAAAGATAAAGGGGATATAAAAAAAATAATAAACCTACTACAACAGAATCATAATGGTCATTAGCCCGGTTTTTAATTGCTAAAATAACGGGGTAATATAATGGAGCATGTATTATCCATCCCGCAATAGCAGGAATAAAAAGCAAAACTTTTTTTATCAGCGATTGTTTTACAAAAAATATTTTTTTAATTCTTTCTTTATCATTAGTATCAGCCTCAATTACTAAATTTTTTAATTGCTCGTTAAGCTTTGCATTAAATACTGCGATTGCCTCACCGGGTGGCATGGCTTCATTAAAACTTTCTTTTGTAATAATTTCTCCAAAATTTAAAATAATATTTTTACCAAATAATCTAAAGTTGCTGTAATTAATTCCTACCGGTAAAATTTTCAATGGTACTCCTTCCTGCCACGCACTTATAGACAGTCTTGCCGTGCCTTTTTTTAGCGGCCGTAAGTGCCATTCATTAATACATCTCCCCTCACTAAAAATTAAAACGGTGCCATTTTTTTTAAATATTTCAATGCAGCTGGAAAAGGTTGTGTAATTGTGTTCAAGGTTTTCAGCACCTTCACTAATACGGTAAACCGGCAGCATTTTTAATGAATGTAAAATCTTAGTCAAAAGTTTATTCGCAAAAGCATCACCTCTTGCTAAAGAATAAAGAGGCTGCTTAAAAAGAGAAGCAAGAATTACTGCATCTAAAAAAGAATTGGGGTGATTGGCTGCAATCAGCAGCGGTCCCTCAGTTTGCAGTAACTCTTTTTTATTATTAATAATTTTTCTGCAATAAAAATACAGAGCACTCCTGGCAAGAAATTTTAAAACTGGATAAAGCAATTATTTTTTTGAGTAAGATAAGGAATCAGTGTATCATTTTTTATTGCCTTTGTATTCTACATAATTTTTTTTGCCATTTTTCAAATAATATCTGCCACCGTTTGCGCCAATATAAATTACTTCACCTTTAGGCCCTTTCATGCGGTTATCAATATTATCATGATATTTATCTGTAGAAATCTTCTTTTTTATTTGGATTTTGTGGGTTTTAGTTTTCTGTGCAAAAGAAGCAATCGTAACCAATACAAGCATACAGGCAATCAGTAATTTTTTCATATAAAAATTTTTAAGTTTACTAATTCAATTGTGGATCAGTTGGAAAATTAATCATCATTTTGTAATCGCCGCCTAAATGTGTTAAAGAATCTTTCCAAATATCTTCCGGCGTATTATGGAAGATCAATTTTTGTAAAGCCCCAACGGTAAGCCAGCTTTTTTCTTTCATCTCTTCATCAAGTTGCCCATCGCCCCAACCACTATAGCCAATAAAAAATCTTATCTTATCAAAATCTATATCGTTATTTTTTATGTGTAGTATAAGGCTTTCAAAATTGCCTCCCCTGTAAACATTTTTGTAAACCTCCTCACCGTTTGATATAAGATGTGGATATTGGTGCAAAAAATGCAAAGTGTTTTTTTGTACAGGGCCGCCATAAAAAACGGGAATTTTATAATCCTGCAATTCAGGTATAAATTCATTTAATGTTTGTGAAATTTTTTTATTAAGCACAAAGCCAAAAGTGCCTTCGGGCTTATGCTCACAAATAAAAATTACTGTCCGCATAAAATTCGGGTCTTTTAAAAAGGGATTAGCAATTAATAATGTACCAGGTGCCGGTGAAATCATAATCCTAAATTAATTGTATTTAGTGAAGTAGTATCTTACCTGTTAATATTTTTTCAATTTTTTTTAAAAAAGCCACTTAATTAAAATTGAATAATACCTTCACAAACTTTTTATAGCAAGGTTAACATAG
>JBKJLG010000349.1:0-4013 GCA_046596995.1 Chitinophagaceae bacterium | reverse complement strand
CGAAGTAAATAAGTCTAAATCAGTAAAATAGCTAAGAGGAATGTCGACAACCTTTTCTAATAGATGGTTGTCGTTAACCTTATAAAATTGGTATTTGTTATCGCAGCATCCACTCCTCCCATCCTCTTTATTGCATGTTGGCTTTTTATTGGGAGTAAGCTCCATTGAAACTGATTTTAGCTTGCCACAACAATAAAACTCTTTTAAACTGAAGCCCATTGTAGCCAATGAGTAACTGTTGATGAGTAATATGAGGACAATTTTTTTCATGTTCGATAATAAAGCTAATGCAATTTATATGAGTTTAAGTACATATTTATACTTAAGTATTACAAACTTTAGGGTTCTTCAATTTTTATTAATCTATGGCAACATAATTTATTTCTTTGTATGGGGGGCTACTGTGCGTTAGCTGCAAAATACACAACAAACATACTGTTTCGATTTAATTAGTGTAATTAGGAAAGAGATTGCTGATTTAGAGTTTTAAACACGTAAAAGGATTGAGCTTTTTTAGAGAAATCAAATCTAAACGTAATTGCAGCCACCGGATAGCCGATGACTACAATAATTTTTATATAAAACTGATTTACGATTTAGTGCAGCAAGAAGTTTTGCAATCAACCATATCCTTACATGAATTTTCATCACACTTACCATTCTTGTAGCAAGGTTTATCCTTACAGAAATTTTGATTTTTGCAGCTCATTTTTGAATTTGAATTTCGACTTGTTTCGATTGCTGTATTTCTTTCGTATTTACAGCAACCCATTAAGCTATTATAGGCTTTATCACTGGCTTTAAAATCCTGTGTATCATAACCTGAAGCTGCAATTGATTTCTGAATTTTTTCTGCACTTGATTGGGATGAATTAAAACTCACATTTAAAACTTGTGTTTCTTCATTCCATTTTGCGGTAGAGACGCCGGCATTTTTAGCGGCCTTCTCAATTTTGTGTTTACACATACCGCAATTACCAGAAACCTGAAAAGTTTCTTTTTTTACAGAAGTTTGTGCAAAGGTTATATTAATGGCGAAGATGCTGAAGAATAAGGCAGCATAGATATTTAGCGTTTTCATTTTTATAAAATTTATATTTTAGAAATTAAGAAAGGAGTGCATGATGCACAAAACACCAGCAGCTATCGCTAATGATGGATACAGACTTAAATATTTCTAAATTCTAAAAACGCCGTATAAAATATTGAGAGAAATTTGCTGAGAAGAAGGTGGGGAATTGTTTTTTAAATTAGCAATAATTAAAGTTAGAAAATTATCAGCATCAACAATGCTGTTTGAATTACTAATAATGGCAACAGGGGAAAAGATTTTTATTTCGTTAGTGACGAGTTTGTGAGAGTCGTTTATTTTAAAAACTTTAACCTCATCTTTACAGCATCCTCCATTTGTTTTCATTCCGCATTTACCACATTTATCGCTATGCGTAATAAGTTCTACTGATGAAACCTTATCCATGCAATAATGTATCGTCATAGCTACTCCGCTGGAAACCGTGAGATAAATAATTGCGAGTATCGATACCAAAAACTTTTTCATTGCAAATACAAAAATATATTGAAAATATGAAAACCCCGAACGATTGCTTTACTTTAACAAAATAGAAGTGCATTTATTGTGTTGCTAATTTACAAACACCCATTTAACACCTATCCTAAATATAAGACCTGGCGTTGGATAATGCGGTGCTGCAAAATTATTATTGGTAAATCCCAATCCATTTGCAAAATCAATTGTATTAATGTTTTCTAATTTGATGAGCCCCGTAAAAGATTTTATGCGAAAATTAAAAAAGTAGCCGACGTTTGGCAAATTACGTATAACAGTAGTATCCTGAGGAAAAAATTGTCCCGTAACCGGAGAATAATTGTTAGCCTTAAAAGGTGTATTATAATTTATATCAAGCCCGGTGCTTAAATTTAAATTTTTGAAGAAAACACCTTCAAAAGCTAACCTTTGGCGTGTGTAAAACAGCGGAACTTTAACCGGGGAATTTGCAGCCGTTTGCTGAACAATAGCATCGCTGTATAAATTCAGTTTTCGTTTAAGCAATTTTAATTTAAACTTTTTAAATGCTGAAAACTGAGAAATATTTATCAGTGAAGAATATTGATCAGTTTGATAATAGCTTTTAAAATATGCATAATTAGTAATGGAAATATTTTTTGCCGATAGAGTGAAATTTGGATTTTCTGCTGCCGCAGAAAATATAATTATATTTTCCTTTTTAGTGCGTGACTGCTTCTTAAAATTAAAAGAAGATAATTCGTTATAAATGAAAGACGGGGTTCTGTTTATATTTTTAAAAGCAACCTGCACATCACCCAGCTTTTCATTGAGGTATCTTGTAAGGGTAGCTTGCGCAAAATAATCTCCTGAATTAAGTCCGGTAACATACAATTCTCCATTAGCCAGTGCATCCCATTTTTTATTGCGTGTTTTATTACGGTACTCGCCATGCACAGCTACGTTAAAAAAGCTTTTTCTCCCTTGCGAAAAAAATCCAGTGAAATTTTCTAACCTCACTCCTGCTTCAATAAACTGCGCCGGGTTTTTTGTTTCAGGAAACTGCTTTAAAGAAAAATCATTTGTAAGAATTTTCCATTTGTCTTGAACCATAAAATTTAAGCCGGGGTTAAGTTGTATTGCAGTGTCATACCACTTTTTAAAAATTACAGAATCTGCTTTTGCAAAATTTGGGTTTGCAATCACATCCTTAAAAACATAACTATAAGTGTTTGAAGTTATGGTATGCTGAAAACGAAATTTGGGATAAAACAAATAATCCACTGTGCTGTCGTTTATTCTGATAGAATCTTTTTTACCAAGGTCGTAACTCTGCCGCAGAAAGAAAGTGAAATCTTTATAAATGTTACCCGTATTTATTTTTGTTGAAAAAACATTAAAGGTATTTTCCACATCGCCCCCAAGATTTACCGGCACGGTAAAGCGCCGTTTATAATTTGCACTGTCAAGATAGAGATCGCTTTTTATACCACCGTTTTCTGCCGCAGCCAGTTTGTTTCCATTAACTATAAACCAGGCGTTGTATCTTTTTTTAGGCCCCTGGTAATTACTGAACAGTTTGTAATTATTATGCCCCGTGTTTTGTGTTTGAAATGCCCCCGGCGCAGAGATTAGCCTGTATTCAAATCCAAAATTCCAGTAGGGCTTAATGTTTTGTGTATGCAAAATATTTATAAGTTGCTCCTTTGCTGATGCCAGTAGATAGGTTAACTGTGTGTAAGGGCGTGTGGTTTTATAAAACTTTGTGGTTTCAAGCGTAAACCGGTAAGCATCAAAGGCGTGAAAACCACCATCCCATCCGGCTTTCAAGTTGGGAGAAAATAAAATAGGATAAGCTGCACTTCCATTATTACCCAGCGTAATGTAATGCGCCGGAACAGAAAAATGTTTATTAAAATCATTTATAGAAGAATCAATCCTGTTGTTTCGCAATGAATCTAAATAGCGAAAAGAAATAGAAATGGAATCTGCGAGGTCATCCCTGCGTTTAAACCCGATGGAATCCATTGCATTGTTATCAGCATTTGTTTGTTGGGGAAGTGGCTGTGTGCTTCCGTCGGTACGTGGTTTGTTTCTACCTAAAGTTTTATTTTTTATTATTTGTGAAAAGGATATATGAGGAAGACATACAAACACCAACAACATTACAGCTACCGAATTCAACAAATATTTTTTTACACTTTTCATTTTGTAAATACAACTGCGCTGTTAATTCTTTAAAGCCTCTTTAATATTCCATCATCTTTATAAAAATAATTTGCTAAGATAAGCTAAGAAAATATGTGAGAATTAATAGGTGTAGCGGTAAAAATTACAGGCATCTTCATCGCACAAAATTTTTTGCAGTATTTTATCTTTTAAAACATCAATGTAATCCATGGGTTTGCCATCAACATAAATGGTTCTAAAAATTAAACGTATGCCCTGGCTGTAATCAACATACCAATTTACATGCCCTGTGTATAAC
>JBKJLG010000340.1:0-4150 GCA_046596995.1 Chitinophagaceae bacterium | reverse complement strand
TTTATTATCATGCTTATCACTCTTGCAGAAACAAGCCCAGGCTCATCTAAAACGGCAATATATTTCCAATTTAATTCTTTAAAAATTGAAAAATGCATTTTATCGCCTCCGGCAATTTCCCACACATCTCTTTTAATAAAAGTTGTCCAGCCATTAAAGCGGCAAAAATTTGCGGGTAATTGTAATTGCTGTAAAGTATTTACAACGGAGTTTATAAAAACAGGCTTGTTTATAAACGCTATTAATTGTTCAGTATCAATTTCTTTAATGATAAATATTGCATCACTATTATTATCTGCGGCAGCAGCAATATTATCACAAAAGGTTATTTTAGTACTCTGAATAACATTTTTATTCAGAAATTCTTCCTCACTTTCTTTATCTGCCACAACAATTATGTGCATGTAAACAAATTTTGGTAAAAATAGGTTTGTTAGTTGATGGAAAGTTTGGGAATTTTAACGCTTATTTTTAAAAACCTTGTATGAGCAAACAAATAATTACAACCAAAAATGCCCCTTCACCAATCGGTCCGTACAACCAAGCTGTTAAGGCCGGCAACATGCTTTTTATTTCCGGGCAAGTAGCAATCAACCCTGCCACATCTGAAATGGCAATGAGTGACATTATTGAAGAAACTCACCAGGTAATGAAAAACCTGGAAGCCATTTTAACTGAAGCCGAAATGACTTTTGCGGATGTAGCAAAAACAACTATTTTTTTAAGTGATATGGAATTATTTGGACAGGTGAATGAAATTTACGGTAAGTATTTTGATGGCGACTTTCCTGCCCGTGAAACTGTTGCAGTAAAAGGTTTGCCCAAAAATGTAAATGTGGAAATAAGCATGATAGCCTTAAGTAAAACATAATTAAAATTGAAAAGACTTGTAATTATAACATCTAAGGCGCACAACTATCTTACCTCAACCTTACAGCAACAAGGCTATGCCATTTTACATTCAGACAAAATAAGTTATGAAGAGCTTTCTGTAATTGTAAACCAGGCAGAAGGTTTGGTTATTACAACACGGCTGCCAATTGATAAAGCCATATTAGATAAGGCAATTAAATTAAAATGGTTAGGCAGACTGGGCAGTGGCATGGAATTAATAGATGTTGCTTACGCAGAAAGTAAAGGTGTAAAATGTGTTAGCAGCCCGGAGGGAAACCGAAATGCAGTGGCTGAGCACACCTTAGGCTTGCTGCTGGGCTTAACAAAAAATATTACCCAAAGTTTTGAGCAGGTAAAAAATAATAAATGGCTTAGAGATGCAAACCGTGGTATTGAATTAAGTGGTAAAACCATTGGCATAATTGGCTATGGAAATACCGGCAGTGCTTTTGCAAAGCTGCTGTCTTCGTTTAATGTTACCGTGCTTGCTTACGATAAATATAAATACGGCTTTAGCAGCGGATATATTAAAGAAGCCAATTTAGAGCAAATTGGTAAATATGCTGATGTGGTAAGCTTTCATGTGCCTTTAACAGTTGATACAGAGCAGATGGCAGGGGCTTCATTTTTTAAATCTCTGGAAAAGCAGCCCTACTTTATAAATACAAGCCGGGGCAAAGTGACTGATACCGCAGCCCTTATTGATGCGCTGCAAAACAAACGCATTGCTGCGGCAGCTTTAGACGTATTAGAAAATGAAAAATTTGAAACATACACCTATAAAGAAAACAACCAACTAGACTGGCTATTGCTACAGCCCAATGTTATCATTACTCCGCACATTGCCGGCTACAGCGATGAAGCGTTTTATAGTATGTCAAAAATTTTATTAGACAAACTGGAACTGGAATAAGAATTTATTTTTTATCTTTATACGCATACAACGCCTCAGTAAATATGGGGCGTTGTATTTTTTTTAATTTATCTGAGAAAATTATTCTCATTATATAAAAAAGATTTTATGAGCAGTGATACAAACTATGTAAAAAAAGAAACCTACGAGCAAATGAAAGTTGAGTTGCAACACATGAAAGGTGTTGAGCGTCCTGCGGCATCAGCAGCAATAGCTGAAGCAAGAGAAAAAGGCGACCTTAAAGAAAATGCCGAATATGATGCAGCCAAAGAAGCACAGGGAATGCTGGAAGCTAAAATAAAGCAACTGGAAGGGGTGATAGCAACTGCCAGAATTGTAGATGAGGAAAATATTGATACCAGCAAAGTATCTATTTTAACAAAGGTTACCCTTACTAACCTTAACACTAAAAAGAAAGTTACTTACCAGATTGTTTCAGAAAAAGAAGCGGATCTAAAACTGGGTAAAATATCTGCATTCTCTCCCATAGGAAATGGCTTACTGGGAAAAGTTATTGGTGACACTGTTGAAATACAAGTACCTGCCGGTGTTATAAAATTTAAAGTGGAGGATATTACTGCGTAGGAATAAGAAACAAGAAATTAATAATAAGGAATAAGAAAGTAATGCAACAACTTGCATGCAAAAAGATATATAGGAGAATAAGAAATCAGGATAAGATATTAAGTAATGGTTCCAAAATCTTTATGCACACTTTTTAATTCATTTAAAACTTCGTGTGCATTTTTCTCTTTCGTAAATTCTACAAACAAATGTCCATCCACCAAAATTTTAGGATTGATGCCAAGTAAAAATATTTCTTTGTATATTTTTTTTTGATAAGCCTTATCGTATCCTTTTTCTTTATTAATATTTTTTATATAGGTAAAATAATTTGAGAGAAATATAAACGGATAAGTGAGTAGAAAGATAATGGCAGCAGTACTTTTAAGCCGTGTAAATTGAATATGTTTGATGGTAAAGCCGGTTAATTTTGCCAGGGCCCTCAGTTTTTGTATGCCGATAAGAAAAATGTGCCCGAAATAAATTTCATTAGATACCTCCTGCTTGTTCATCCAGATAGAATCAATTTCATTAGGCGGCATTAAGGAATTAAAGCGTTCGCTTTCTGATAAAAAATAACTCATGCGTGCCCGCAGGTTTGAATAATTGGGCGTTGTAATTATTAAAGAGCCCCCGGTTTTTAAAATGCGGTTAAATTCTTTCAGCACTTTAAACTGATCCGTAAAATGTTCAATTCCTTCCTGGCAAAGTAATACATCTGCTGCATCATCTTCCAGCGGAATATTTTCCATTACATTGGCACGTTCACATACAATTCCTTCAGCCGTAAAGTATTCAGGAAAAAGATCAAACGCAAGTGGTATGCCACCCAAATCTTTAATAATGGCAGAGGTAATGCCATTGCCTGCCGGTACATCTACCACTTTTTTACCCACAATTCTATCCCTGTTCTTTATCAAATACTTTTTTACATGGTATTTAATACTCTTCGGGTTGTCTTCATATTTTTTCATACGCTTTGCGATGAAGTAAATATATGAAACTGTATTTTAGTTAATAGCCGGTAGTTGTATTCCAAAAGTTTTCCATTTCGGAGAGATTTAGAGCATCATTTCTTTTGCTGCCCAAAGGTATGCCGATGAAGTGATTGCGACGCAACGATGATCCCATGAAAAACTGAAGTTGGTACCATAATTTTTTTCCTTAAAAATATCAATCTTAAATTTTAATGAACCTTCAAAGTAATCCGCCTTAGGCGGAAGATTTAGAGGGTAGTGGTTTTCTTATATTTGCAGCCTTATGGCAGATGCAAATATTTTTCCGGCGCTGATAGCACATTGCAAAGAGTATGGCTACATTTTTCAATCCAGCGAAATTTATGATGGCTTAAGCGCTGTGTATGATTACGGGCAAAATGGCTCTCAGTTAAAAAAGAATATTCGTGATTACTGGTGGAAGAGCATGACGCAAATGCATGAGAATATTGTAGGCATTGATGCCGCCATTTTTATGCACCCCACAACATGGAAAGCCAGCGGACATATTGATAGTTTCAGCGACCCGATGATTGATAATAAAGACAGTAACAAAAGATACAGGGTTGATCATTTAATAGAAGGGTTTGCAGATGCGCTAAGAGAAAAAGGAGAGGAAGAAGATAAAGAGAAAGCAGATGAATTAATTGCTGAAATGGAAAGTTTAATTGCTGCGGATGATTTTGTGGGTTTAAAAAAACTAATAGAAGACAATAAAATAAAATGTGCAGTAAGCAAAACCTGTAACTGGACAGACATTCGCCAATTTAATTTAATGTTCTCA
>JBKJLG010000130.1:0-6322 GCA_046596995.1 Chitinophagaceae bacterium | reverse complement strand
TTTTTTATTGCAAAAATTGATGAATGTAAAAACGCAGGCATTAAGGATATTATTATTGATCCGGGTTTTGGTTTTGCAAAAACAATTCAACAAAATTTTAAATTATTAAAGGAGTTGTCTATTTTTAAAATGCTAGATAAGCCGATACTGGCTGGCATTTCACGCAAATCAACCATTTATAAAACTTTGGGTAATACTGCTGAAGAAGCTCTTAACGGCACTACCGTTTTAAATACGCTTGCTTTACAGGGTGGTGCAAATATTTTACGTGTGCATGATGTAAAAGAAGCACAGGAAGCCATTACGCTTTTTAATAATTTTTCTGTGGCATAAAAAAAGAGGCATTGCTGCCTCTTTCTGTCAATTAAATTTAAATAATTATTTTTTTGGTTGTTGTTGTTGTTGTTGCTGCATTTGTTGTTGCATCTGCTGTTGCATTTGTTGCTGTACTTGCATTTCCTGAAATTGTGTTGGTGTTAATACTCCCGTAATTTCAACATCAAATATCAGGTTATCATTAGGCTTAATTTTTTCACCATTGCCTTTAACACCGTACCCTAATGAAGAAGGAATGAAAAGCGTTCCTTTGCTTCCTTTTTTCATTTGCTTTAATCCATCATACCAACCTATAATTACTCCACCAACCTGGCTTAAATCTACAGGCAAAGGCTGTACATGCCCAAAAGTAGGATCAGTGTTGGAATCAAATGCTTTACCATCTAAAGTTTTGCCGGTATAATTTACCATTACAATGCTACTATCAGTTAAACTTTCGGTACCAGGGTTGGTAACAACTACATAAGTACCCCAAGGCGCTTTTGTTGCTGTAAGTTTTTTGGCTGTTATAAAGTCAGATAATATCTTGTCATCTTTCGCCAATTGCGGTGCATTAACCTTAAGGTCTGTGGTTACCTGGTCCATCATTTTTTTAGCCGATCTAACTTTGGCAATGGGTATCCATTTAGTGTAAGCACTGTCAGTTTGTTCTTTTGTAGTAAACACATTTACAAACTTATAAGTGGTTACTTCATACTCGCCTTTTTTTGCGTAAGCAGGCATGTCACCCGTTTTATAAGTTGAGTCAACAAGTTTTTTACTGTAAATGCTATCTCCAACTCTCACATTCTTAAATAATGCTTTAAACAAAGGCGGAAACTGTGCAGTGTCATAAGCTCCAAACTGTGGCATGATTTCTCTTGAATCAAAAAGTACACTGTCTTTATAGGTTTTGCGAATCTGAACTTCTAAAAAATTACCATGTACTATTTGTTTGCCTTTGCCATCACTGATTACTTTATACTCAGTGCCATCAGTAAATTTTTGAGTGGCTTCTTGCTTACATGAGGCTAACAGGAACGAACCTGTAATAAATAAATAAAAAAACTGTTTCATTTGTTTTATGTTTTTAAAATTGATAACTACTTAATTGTTCTTTGTTTTCTTTAATAGCGGCTTTAAACTGCTTAACAACTTCCTCCAGCGGTTCATTGTTTTTTCCGCCTGCTGCGTTGAAATGCCCGCCACCATTAAAATATTTCCTCGCAAAAGTGTTTACATCAAAACCACCTTTGCTGCGAAAAGAACTTTTGCGTTCATCTCCCCTGTCAATAATTATACAGGCTAATTTTACACCATGTATGCTTAGTGGGAAATTTACGAGCCCTTCTGTATCACCGGTTTTTACATTGTATTTAATAAGATCTGCCTGGGGAATGGCGATCAAAGCTGTATTGTATTCATAAAAAATTTCCATTCGGTTTAGCAACACGTGACCGAAAAAACGAAAACGGCTTTCTAAAAAATTATCAAAAAGATTTTCATGAATCTGACTGTGTTCCAGTCCCCTGTCTTTAAGGTCTGCCACCATGCGGTGTACACTGGCAGTGGTTGAGGTAAACCTGAAGGAGCCTGTATCCGTCATAACGCCGGAGTACAAACATTCTGCGACATCGTTGTTTATTTTATCTGCATGGCCTGAGGCTATAATAAAATCATAAACCATTTCCGATGTTGAACTTTTCTTTACGTCACTTATTCCATAATCAAAGGCTTCCTCCTGAGGTTGTTGATGATGATCTATTAAAATTTTGGTACAAGTTAAATTAGTGATAACTTCTTCCATCTTACGGGTTCTGTTCATGGTATTAAAATCCAGGCAAAAAATCCAGTCTGCTTTATTTAAAGCTTCGGTGGCTTTGGCAGTCTGCATTTCGTAATTCAACATTTTTTTTGCACCGGGCATCCAACTTAAAAAACCTGCCCAGTTTGTAGGGGAAATTACAGTAACCGTATGCCCCAATTGCTGTAAAAAGTTAAATAGACCCAAGCCAGAACCCATTGCATCAGCATCAGGCTTTTGGTGAAAAGTTATAATAACATTTTTTGGCTGACTTAGTAAAGGGAATATGTGACTAACAGGTTGCATAAAACGGCTGCAAAAGTAGGTTTAATTTGCTAATTAGCTACTGTGATAATGTGCTAATGTGAACACAATTTTTTATAAGGCTATAATTAGCACATTAGCTAATTAGCATATTAGTACATTTCCCTTAGCTTTGCCACCCAAAAACAATATAAATAATGACCAACAGAACATTTACAATGATAAAGCCCGATGCTACTGAAAAAGGACATACGGGAGCAATTTTAGGTATGATAAATAAAGCCGGCTTTCGCATTGTGGCTATGAAAATGGTGCAACTTTCAAAAGAAAAGGCAGGAGAATTTTATGCGGTGCATAATGAAAGACCATTTTATGGTGAGCTTGTAGAATTTATGAGCCGTGGGCCTATTACAGCAGCTATTCTAGAAAAACCCGCCCTTGCCGGATCGGACGGGGATAATGCAGTTGAGGATTTTAGAAAATTAATTGGAGCCACTAATCCTGCAAATGCAGAAGAAGGAACAATCCGTAAAGCTTATGCATCCTCCGTTGGCGAAAATGCAGTACACGGAAGCGATAGTGATGAAAATGCACAAATTGAAGGAGATTTTTTCTTCAGCAAGCTGGAGCAATTTTAATACATTTTAATATTTTGTAAGCCATCTGCAACTTTTTGCAGGTGGCTTTTTTTATGCCATACAGTCTAACCTCACAATAAAACCATCTGTTAAAAATTGTATATTTGGTTAGAGACCTGACTGTTATGAAAAGAGTGCTATATATATTATTACTGTTTTTTTTCTTACATAATAATTGTTATGCCCAGTTTAAAAAACAGCTTGATAATCTTAATCTCCAATACAAAAGCAGTGAATCAGATTCTGACAAGATAGTTGCATTAGGCAAGCTTGCTGATCTTTATTACATCTATAAATTAAATCAACAGGGTGATAGTGTTCTGAAAGAGCAATTATTAATAGCAGAATTATCAGATAATAGTAACCTGCTTTTTATAGCATTATTCGGTGATGCTATTACCAATATAAGCTCCAATGCGAGTGCTGCTAGTTTTAAAAAAATAATAGCTTTTTTAGATAAAGGAATTTATTATGCAAAAGCACAAAATCAATATGACTATTTAGCTATTGGCTATACCAGGATGAGCAATATTTTGCGAAAAAGAGGGGAAAACGACAAGGCATTATACCAGGCTACCCAGGCTTTGCAACTTATGCCTAATATACAAGCTGACTCAATTAAAGCAATTATTTATGTTGAATTAGGCAATGCATATGTTGCTAAAGCAGAGGCTGTAGCTGCTGTTAGAAACTATAATAATGCTTTTGATATTGCTTTTAAAATAAAATCCGTACCTCTACAATCCGAAATTTATCACTGCTTTTCAGACATGTACTTTGTGTTTTTAGGCAATAAAGAAATTGCAAAAGAATTTTTAAAAAAAAGCTTAAAGCTTAATAAAGAAAATAATTATATAGAAGGGCAGATTAGGGATTATTATGATCTTTCAAGAGTAACTGATGAAATATCTTATTTACAAAAAGCCTTACAATTATCTGACTCATTTCATTATTATAAATACTTATTAGAGGCAAAAATTCTGATGCTTTATTATCATTTTATTGTTAGTAAAGATACCGACAAGGCATTGCAGTATTTGGAAAACGAGCCTTATATTAAAGAAAGCTATGCAAATGCGGGGGTGGGAAATTACTATCAGGTGAAAGGCTGGATATATTTTTATACAGATAAATTTGATTCTGCTTTATCTTATTTTAAACTTGCCGAGTATGATTTTGAAAAAAATTTTGATGATAGACGCATCCGCGGCCTTTTCAGAATTATTGCTGAAACGTATGAAAAATTAAATGATCTTCCCAATGCAACAAAATATTTTATCAGTGCTCTTGCATTAAGCAAAAAAACAAATGATGCACAATCAATAGCGTTTGCCTCATATGCATTAAGCAGATTATATGAAAAGCAGGAAAGTTATAAGGAGGCATTCATCTATTCAAAACAGGCAAAACAATATTCTGATAGTTTAGATAATCTTTCTAAAGCCAGAGATATTGCTTTGCTGGATGTGGAGCGGGAGAACAGGAGACATGAAGATGAGCTAAGGCAGCTGGAAGAAAAACAGGAGAACAAAAGATATGTGCAATACATGGCCATAACCATAGCTATTGGAGTTGTATTTGTGCTTATGCTAATCATAGGAATGTTTCCTGTCTCAAAACTTACGATTAAAATTTTAGGGTATATTTTCTTTATTTCTTTATTTGAATTTATTGTTTTAGTAATAGATACTTTTCTACACAGGATCACTCACGGAGAGCCCTTAAAAATTTGGCTGATAAAAATAGTTCTTATTGCAATGCTGGTGCCGTTGCAGCATGGTTTGGAGCACCGGCTTATTAAATTTCTCGAATCAAGAAGGTTATTAAAAGCAAGAACTGCTTTTTCTTTTAAAAAATGGTGGCAAAAAATAAAAAAGCCGACACCCGTAAAAGAAGCCGACTTTGAAGAAGGTACTGCTGTATTATGATCTTGTTTTTACTTTGTTACTTCGTAGATAAACAATCATATGGCGGTGGACAAATAGTTTCAATGTCAAAATAAAGATAGTTCCACGCTGATTCTTTACTTCCTGCTGGAAGCGTTTTTCTTACTTTTACTTTTATAATGTGCGTAAAATATTGCGCAACCATTGCTGCGGAATCAGTTGCTGTAATACACCTTTTTAATCTGTACCGCTCAACATCTTCAGATCGGTATCGGGCAGAAATTAGTCCAACATATCCATTACCATATTTTATTTTAATCTTATCGTCAATATGACCCCTTTTATATTTTGCTTTTGAAGGTTTTCCAGAACCTCCTACATTATCTATCATCGCATTTGCAATGGTAGTGTCAATTTGCCAATATTCTATTGTTGAGGAGTCTCCCGTGGCACAGACCATTTCAGGCGGTTCCATTTTCGTTTCCGTTAAAGAATCTGTAGCAGTAATTTTAGATTTCGAGTCATCGCTAGTGCATGATTGAAAGAGAAATAATAAACCAATTGATCCCAGGATTGCTAATAGCTTTTTCATGATTGTAAGTTTTGGTTGATTAAATTTATTAATTCTTCTACATACAATCAAAAAAACAATTATTTGTTAACCAATGGTTCAACCCTGTAGCCTTCTTTCTTTAAAAGATTTAGCAATCCTTTTTCACCAGTTAAATGCCCGGCACCTACCGCTACAAATACATTCTGCTTTGGCATAATGGCTTTTAGCTGGTTAACCCAGTTTACATTTCGGTTGGTCAGCAATATTTCCTGGAATTTCTCTGAGCCAAATTCACTTTTGGCAATAAGCTTTTCCATGTTTGATAATTGTTGTTGCTTATAATCATTAACCAATACATCAAACTCATTTTTATATTTTGCAAAGCTGTCAATATTTTTAAGCAGTTCTTTCGCTTGCCAGTCGTAAGGAATACTATCAAACACTGAAGCCTGAAACTGCATGGTTTCTAAACCTGTAATTTCTTTTTTATTTTCCTGTGCAATTTTTACCAGGGCTTCTTCCATACCGGATGATGTTTTGCATTTCATCATTTTAGGATACAGCAAAGCAACCAAAAAATAAGGTTTCATTTTTTGAAAAAGCATTATGGGCATGTTCAAAGTATCTTCAAAATAGGCTGAAACTTTATCATACTCCTGAGGTGTGTAAAAGTCTTTTATTGTTTTGCCGTCTTTCATATTCATAAATAATAGCCCGCTAAGCATGGTTGAGGGGTCATCCATGTCAAGCTCCATAAATATTTTGTCGCTTGAGGCAAGTGCTTTTTTTAAAGGCTCGCTTATTTGTATATCTTCTTTGCACAATAAATGAAAAGTGCCAAATAAATAACTTGGCTTTTTTA
>JBKJLG010000328.1:0-2890 GCA_046596995.1 Chitinophagaceae bacterium | reverse complement strand
ACTGATTCATTGTTCCATTTCCCTCTAAGCACAAAATTATTTACAGGCAATACAGTTGCCAAAGATTGTGTCCAAAGGCCACGTCCATGTGTAGCTGCTACCAATGTTTGGTCATAACTTCTGTATTTGATCATGTCAGTCCTTACCGTAGGAAAACCAGGGCTTGCGGTCCAAATTGTGGAGCTGCCATTTATTGCCGTTGTGCTCCAAACACCCGTTTCTGTTGCAATCCATGCCTTTGTATTAGAGATAGGGTCAAACACAGCCCATCTTACCGGCATGTCGGGTAGGTTCCCTTCTATAGCTGTCCAGTTTGTTCCTCCATTATTTGTTATCCAAATACTTGATACACCATAATTGGTAAAAGTCGCCATGACATTATTATCATCAGTACCCACGGCAATGCAGCCGATAGTTGCCGTTGCCGGAAAACCAGAGCCTGTGCTTATATCTATCCCGGCTGCGCCGGAAGAAAAACTATTTGCATTGTTTATTTTAATTATTTGAGAAGCATTGGTACCCAGATAAATTGTGTTGGCTGTAAAAGGAGAAACGGTTACGGCAGTTACAGTACCAGATAGATTACTTACCGATAATATATCTGCCCCTGTTGGAAAAGACGGCGAGCCAACTGTATAAAAATAATTTCCTGCAGAAGTTGTTTGAGCAGTACTCCACCTAAAAAATTCACCGGCACTACTGCCGCAATAAAGAATGTTGGCAGTATTATCATAATCGGTTGGGTTTATAAAAGAGCCAAAATCTACAGGACTGCTGGCTGGGCCCGATCGGAAAAAATTTACTGAAGACCAGTTGCTTCCACTGTTTGTACTTCTTCTATAACGGTTTCTTACATACGATGCATATTGGTAAGCAACTTCGTTTTGATCTATGTGCACAAAAGCTCCATCGCCGCCGGTTATTTCTGTGGTTGTGTTTAAACCAGGTGTAGTAAATTGATGGCATCCGTTATCTTGGGCACCTGCTAAAAAATAATCAGTAAGTGTGGGATGAAAAGCGCATGAAAAAAATTGTTTTATTCTCAAACCGGAATTTTTATGGTTAAAAGTTACACCACCATCACCCGAACAAAATATTCCGCCATCAGAGCCGATAATAATATCATTGGCGGAATTCCATTTTATAATTTGTTGATCTGCATGAACGTATTGCCCGGTTGTTCCTGCTCCTGCAACCCAGTCAGTTCTTTGTAACCAGGTTGCACCGCCATCTAAAGTTGCATAGCAATTAAGGCTACCCACTATAACATTGTTTGCATTGGCAGGGTTTATATCTGCTGCAAGGCAATACCATGCCTGCCCGCTTGTGAAACCTGTGTTGGCAGCAAGTGATGGCGAAGATCCTGTGGCTGCCCAGTTAGTGCCCCCATCTGTAGATTTATAAATGGTTGTAACTTCTGCCGAATTATTGCTGGGCAATGCATATAATGTGTTGCCCAGGCAAGCTAATTCCACCCTGCAATTAGCACCTGAGGGAAAAGGAAAAGGGGTTACCGGAGAAGTCCATGTGCCGGAAGTAACCGTTAATGGATTATCGGTATAGCGATATGCGCCGATGGTTGTATTACCTAAGCCTGTGCTAAGATGAAACCTTCCGGTTGAGCTTATTTCAAAATCGGCTGTTCTTGAACTGGTTAGCGAAGGATTGATATTTGTCCATGAAGCGCCGCCACTGGCAGCTGTTGATCTTAATAAGCCAACACCCACTGCACCCAAATAAATATTGCCTGCTGCATCACATAAAATTTTTGAGCCGCTTGTATAGCCACTGGTGCTGGCAAGTGCATTCCATGTTACGCCATTATCAACACTTTTATAAACTCCGTTTCCCCTAACAGCATCAAAATTAAAAAATGCTTCGCCGGTGGAGAAGTATAAAATGTTTTTATTCAATGGATCCTGGCAAATACTTGATATTGCCATATTGGTAAAAAAATCATTTATCGGTACCCAGGTTGCAGATGTTTTAAAGTTGGTAGTTTTCCATAATCCTCCGGCAACTGCACCTACCCATACTGTATTCCCGGTAGCATCATTTAAATCTACCCAAATCGCTCTTACTCTGCCTGCAGAAACAGGGAGCACACCATCCCGTGGATTACCATTGCTTACACCTACAACATCTGCCGTTGGTCCTCTCTCTACCCAGGCTGATGCAGTAATGCGGCTTCGCATCGCAATTTGTTTGCTCCTCTCTGTAAAATTATATGCAGCAGTTAATCTTTCTTTTGGCACATATCCTAATGCAGGGTCTTTTGTTCTTTCAAATTCAAAGTTTTGAGCCGCAGCGGCTTCATCATACATATCCTTTTCTTCATTATCACTTAAATGATGTTGCTTATTTGTGCAGGAAAAAAATAGGGCTGAAAAAAACAGTGAAATAAGAATAAATTTTATAGCAGCTACAGTAAATTTTAGCATAGGATAATGCATTGGATATATTGGATACAGTCTATAACTAACGGACTACATTCTGAAAAAGTATAAAATGTAGTTTTTTTATTTTATAGTATGTAAGTAAACGATCTAATTTTTTTGCATTCACGCAATCAACACCTACCTTTGCACCTCGAAAAAAAACAATAATTATGGTTGATATTAAACCCGATGAAATCTCTGCAATTCTGCGCCAGCAGCTAAGCAATTTTAATGTAGATGCTAACCTTGAAGAGGTAGGTACAGTTCTTCAGGTAGGTGATGGTATTGCCAGAGTATACGGCTTAAATAATGTAAGCTCAGGTGAGTTGGTGGAGTTTGAAAATGGCGTAAAAGCAATTGCTTTAAACCTGGAAGAAGATAATGTGGGTGTGGTTTTAATGGGTGATCAGGGAGATATAAAGGAAGGTGCAACCGTAAAGCGTACCGGCAAA
>JBKJLG010000187.1:0-2649 GCA_046596995.1 Chitinophagaceae bacterium | reverse complement strand
AAAGAAAAGTTGATATTTTTTTTATTCAAGGCGGGGGTGATATCAATAAATTTGCCCACAGCGGCAGAATTATCAAATGCTTTTGCTTTCTCCCACGGCAGTCCCTTCTTTTTTAATTCGTCCTGTATATCTCTTGCAGTAAAATCTATACCCACTGTAAAGCCATTGTAATAGTTGCCTGCATGCTTCTCTTGAATGTATTTGCCATTTTTACAAATGCGTAGTACAAGCTCACATTCGTAATGCAATTCATTTGTAAACTCAGGATAATAGAAAGGTGTGTGGGTTTGAAGCAAAGCGCTTTTTGGCTTCATAAAAATAACAGGCTCATCCGGTACCTCGTTGCCAAGCTCTTTAGCATGGTCTGCATAGTTACGTCCGATACAAAATATTTTCATACTAAAGCGACTTTTATTAAGGTCACGAGGTTTATGTAGCGAAAATATAGAAAAAAAAATTCCGAACCATAATTTGGGTGGATAAAAATTATTATGGAAAAACAGGTTGAGAATAGTTACGATTAAGAGTCTGTTAAATCCACTAATCTACCCAAATTATGGCCCCACGTTCTTATCGAACATTAAAAGAGATATTATTTACCATGCTCATGGTTTTATCAATTCCAATAGCAGCAAAGCTTTCAATAATTTCTATGCTTTTTTCTATTTTTAATTTAACCAAAGGCATTTCCTCTTTAAGCCATCTACTTAGCACAAATTCTACCTGCATGCCTTTAGGAAAATTATTGCCTACGCCAAAACGCAACTTTGGGTATTCATCGGTACCCAAAATGTTTTGTATATCTTTTAAGCCATTGTGGCCTGCACCGCTGCCGCTTTTTCGCAAACGTAATTTTTCCAGGGGCAACGCAAGATCATCTACAATGGTTAACGAATTTTCTACCGGTATCTTTTCTTTATCCAGCCAGTATTTTACTGCCCTGCCACTAAGGTTCATGTAAGTGGTTGGTTTTATGCAGATGAATATTTTGCCTTTCCATTTTATTTCCGCCACATCTGCAAGCCTGGAAGATTGAAAAAAACCTCCATGCTTTGTGGTAAAAGCCTCTGCTACATCAAAGCCTATATTATGGCGTGTATGGACATACTCGGCACCAATATTACCAAGACCAACAATTAAAAATTTAGACATGTTAGCGAAGATAGGAGAAAGAAATATTGTGCCTGTTAAGACCTCTCAAGTTTTAAAACCTCTGAGGTCTGTAATTACACTTTGAAACTTTGGAGCAGTTTTGATTTCTCCTCCGATAAACAAATGCGATATTCTGGAGTTTTCAAAATCAGGCGATCCGTTTATGACGGTATGGTATTAATTTTAAACTTTTAATTTTGGGGACAGCTGAATTCAAATCATATTTACTTTGTAACTGCAACCAAATATCGGCTGTACCGCCAAAAACCGTTGCAATACGCAAAGCCATTTCTGGACTAATATCAGATTTTTGATTAATGATATTGGAAATAGCCTGGCGGGAAACCTGTAACATATCCGCAATTTCAGAAACTTTTAGATTGTGTGCTTCTACCAATTCAGATCTTAATAATTCACCTGGGTGAAGAAAAGGCATGCCCCTTTTAGTTATATTCATAAAAGTATTTTTAATGATAGTCCAAATAATCAATATCAAAAACATTTCTTCCATCAAATTGAAAGATGATACGCCAATTCTCCTTAACTGTAATACTCCAATATCCTCTCAAATCCCCTTTCAACTGATGGATTTTCCAACTGCGAAAAAATTCAAAATCTTGGGGCACCGATTCAACACTATCTATTAATTCCAGCATTTGCATAATTCTCTTAACCTGATCGGATGGAAGTTTATTGCTCTTTCCGGTTTCCCATAATATCCGAAGCCTTTTATCCTTAAAACTTTTTATCATTCAGTATGTAAAGTTACACTTGTCACAATAAAAATACAAATTTGCTTCCCCCACCGGCCTCCCTACTCCAATTCATGTGCAGATACTCTGTTAGGAATTTCGGGAGAGACACCAGCCAGAAGGAAAAAAATATTGTGCCCGTTAAGACCTCACAGGTTTTTAAAACCTGTGAGGTCTGTAATGATGAATTAATAATTGAGATAAATATTTACCCCTTCTTTGATTAATTCCAGTTGATCTTTTGAAATATTTCCGATTTTTTTAGATAACCTGTTTTTAGAAATTGTTCGTATTTGTAAAACCAATATTTCAGAATCTTTTTTTAAGTTATTTATTTGATCCTTCGGAATCAGAACGCATCCTTTAATATTTTTAATAACACTTGTTAACGGGCAAACAATAATAATTTGTAACCCATAATTCATTGAAGGCCCGCTTACAATAACAACAGGCCTTTTGCCAGATTGTTCACTGCCTTTTACCGGCTCCAGATCTGCATACCATACCTCTCCCTGCTTCATTTATCAAATTTTTTTAATTGGTCCCCATAATCATCCATTCCCCATTCTGCAATTTCCACCATATCACTATCATCGGATATTTTTTTAAATGATTCTCTTAAATCATTTTTTATCTCTTCTTGCAAAAGCCTTTTTAAAGCGATCTCAATAACTTTATTTTTAGATATTTTTTTTCTTTTTGCATACTCAATTACTTCTTCCATAACTGTATTAGGTAATGTACT
>JBKJLG010000045.1:0-5947 GCA_046596995.1 Chitinophagaceae bacterium | reverse complement strand
CGCATAGCGGTACCATATTCTTTACAAATTTTTACAAGCGGTGTAAAGCGCTCTCTTATGCGGTCAATTTCTTCAACATATTCAGCATCAGAATATTCAAGTAATTCAAACTTTTTTTTGTCAACATAATTGCCAGGGTTCACTCTAACTTTTTCCACTATTCTTGCAGCAATTTCTGCAGCGTTAGGAGTAAAATGTATGTCCGCTACCAATGGCGTATGGTAGCCTCTTTTTCTTAATTCATTTTTTATATTGAGAAGATTTTCTGCTTCGTTTTTTGATGGTGCCGTAATGCGAATCAATTCAGCGCCTGCCTTAATACACCTTATGCTTTGCTCAACCGTAGCCATTGTATCCATGGTATCGGTAGTGGTCATGGTTTGTATGCGGATGGGATGATAGTTGCCCAATAGAAGATCACCCACTTTTACCTCAAGTGTGGCAAGGCGTTTATATTCAGTTAAGGATTCTGCGTAGCGCTGCAACAGTAAAATTTAAGCTGCAAAAATACACTTAAAAATGTGTGGAATGTATTTGATACCTATTTACACTATTTGATTTTCCCTAGCAAAATTAATAAGCCCGGCAATATTATTAAGGTCCAGTTTGCGTAAAATATTGCGCCGGTGAGTGGCAATGGTAAATTCGCTTAAAAAAAGTTTGGCAGCAATTTGCCTGCTGGTAAATTCATTATTTATCAGGCGTATAATGTCAACCTCCCGTTTTGTTAAGCGGTACTTTTTTAAAAAATCATCAAAGTAATCTGAATTTAAATTTTCATTTTGAGTATCGGCAATGGCAGGAAAATATTTTTCTCCTGATAAAACAGTTGTTATGGCTTTTTTTAATTCAGCCGCTGATGAATTTTTAACGAGGTATCCATCTGCCAGGTTTTTTTTTGTTTCTTCCTGCAGTTCGGTATGGCTGTAATTGGTTAGCACCAACACTTTTGTAAGCGGAAAACTTTCCTTTATTTTTTTAAGAGATTGCAATCCATCTAACTGCGGCATATTCAAATCTAAAACCACTAGTTGCGGCCGATGCTTGTTCACTGCATCCAGTAACTCGTAACCATTGTTAACCGTTGCAACAATGTCAATTTCCTCAACATCTTTTAATACGCTGATAATGCCTTCTAATAAAAATTGGTGATCATCTGCCAGTATAACTTTTGTTAGCGTCAAGCTTTATAGGTATTTCAATGGTTATAATTACTCCCGTGGGGGTTAAGTTTTCAATTACTAATTGCCCACTAAAATAATCAATTTTAGCTTGTATGCCACCGAGGCCTAAAGTTGGTGTTAGGGCATCAGGTTGTGGTTGTATCCCTATGCCATTGTCTTCTGCAATAAGACTAAAACAATCTTCATACTCTGCTACCTGTAGCATTGCCTGGCTTGCCTTTGAGTGTTTTGAAATGTTATTAAGCAACTCATATATAATGCTGTACAAGGCATTATAATAATCATCAAGTTCAGGTTTGTATTTTTCAAAACCGATAACCAATAAAGTAATTTTTATTTTGCCCGAAGCATTGAACATGCCGATGATCTTTTCAATAGCTGTTTTAAAACCAACTTTTTCCAGCATTACCGGGCTTAAGGCATGGCTTAAATCTCTCACCATATCACCTACCATAACTACTGCTTCATCTGCTTTGGATAAATGCAATTTGGCTTCATCTGTAGATAACAATTCCTTTTCTTTAATGGTAGATAAATTAAGTGTGGCAGCAGATAATAACGAACCCGCAACATCATGCAACTGGTTTGCAATGCGGCTGCGTTCTGTTTTTTGTACCTCCAGTATGTTGCGGATGTTTTCCTGCTGTTTTGTGTTTAACTGAATTAGCAAATTCTCTCTTTCAACTTTATACCTGATAAAACGGTAAACAAGCCCGGCGGTTAAAATAATAGCTTCCATAACATAGCCCACTGAAATACCAAATGTGCTGAGAAAACTGCTTAACCCTGATAAATTACCCAGCGAAAACAAAATTTGCAGCAGTGCAAAAAATATTAAAGTAACTATTGCTGCCAGGTAAAACATGGCCAACCTGTTGCCTTTTAAAGAAGCAGCCGTAAGCAAAACAGTGATAAATACAACATATAACAATGTAATTAGAGGGATAAGATATTGAATATAAAACCACCATTTACTTTGGTATCCATCTTCATTAAAAAATAAAATAAGCAGTATGCAGGCAGATAAAAAAATATTAAAACCATGAATAAACCGGCGGCTAATTTTGTTTTTAATGCCCACATATTTAAGCAAATACAAACTTGAAAAAATTAAAGGCATTAATGCAAATAAGGGCCTGGCTTTACTGGCAAACCAGGGTAAATTAGGCCATAAATATTGAAACCCGTAACCGGCATTAGCCAGCACCCACAACCAGCCAGAGGAAATATACAATACATAATATACATACACCACATCCCGTGATAAGGCAAACAAATAAATACCGAATATTACCAGCAAAATAATGATGCCTGTAAAAATTGCCATCACTATTTTTTCTTCGCCTTCGGCAGATAACATTTGTACATGCGTAATGGTTTTAAAAGATAGCTGCAGCGACTCATTGGCTTTATCAATTTTAGCCAGGTAAATTCCTTTATCATTTAACGGAAAATAATAACCCGTTGCTTCTATGGGGCGTTGATGAAAGGGGAAATAATCTCCCGTAACCCATTGCTGTATGGGCACACTATCTTTTACAAAATAAAAATGTATGCGGTTAATGTGGTGATGCCCGATAAAAATAAGTAAAGAATCGGCTGGCAATTGCTGCTCATTTTTATATGCCAGCCAAAAAATAGAACTTGTAAAACCTATGTTTACTGCCACTTTTTTTTGAGCAGTAAATTTGCCCTGCTGGTACAATTGCAAAGCTGATTGTGCCGTGAGGGTTTTACCACTATCCTCATACAAATAAAAAACAGATTGGGCTTTAGACTGCGCAGAAAATACCGCAACAAAAAGTATAATTGATAATAGTTTTGGCAACATGCTTTAACTAAGATAAAAACATAAAGCATTACCCACACATCAATTGTAAAAAATACCTAAAAGTAGGTAGAGGAAAATAACAGATACCTGGCTACATTTGAGGATAATTTCATTTTGAAAAATTAGAAAACTAAAGTTAAGCGTATATGCCATCTTGTTTTTTATTCTAAATTTTCATCTCTCCTTTCCAATATCTTTTAACCAGGCATTTTTCCTGTTTATTTGAACAGTCACTAAGATTTATCAAACTTAAACTACACTTTATGAAAAGCATTTTTGGCGTCATTACATTTTTTACATATTAAATTTTAATACCCTACAAATACTTTAAAAGCTCTACTTTTTCAACAACTACATTACCAAAAATTAATTATATGAAAACACTTTTTACTGCACTTTTAATAACGTTCTCATTTACCGCATTTGCGCAAATAACTTCCAGCAGCCAATGGACATGGGTTAAGGGCGATAATACTATAAATACTTTTGGTGTATACGGCACACAGGGAATTGCTGCATCCGCTAATAAGCCGGGGGCAAGACAAGGTTCTTTATCATGGACCGATGCATCGGGCAATTTTTGGCTTTTTGGAGGGGAGGGCTATGCTACAAGCACCCAAGGATATTTAAATGATCTTTGGAAATATGATCCCGCCACCAATCAATGGACATGGGTTAAGGGAGATAATACAGTAAATAATGTAGGTATTTATGGCACACAGGGAACTGCTGCATCCGCTAATAAGCCCGGGGCAAGACAAGGTTCCATATCCTGGAGGGATGCCTCCGGCAATCTGTGGCTTTTTGGAGGGTTTGGCTATGCCGCAAGCGTCAGTGGTACTTTAAATGATCTTTGGAAATACGATCCCACCACCAACCAATGGACATGGGTTAAGGGAGATAATACAGTAAATACAGTAGGTATAAATGGTACACAGGGAACTGCTGCATCCACCAACAAGCCCGGGGCAAGACAGTCTTCTGTTTCCTGGACGGATGCATCGGGCAATTTTTGGCTTTTTGGAGGGGAGGGCTATGCTACAAGCACCCAAGGATATTTAAATGATCTTTGGAAATACAATCCCACCACCAATCAATGGACATGGGTTAAGGGAGATAATACTGTAAATACTCTTGGAGTTTATGGCACCCAGGGCACCGCGGCATCCACTAATAAGCCCGGGGCAAGAATTTTTTCTGTTTCCTGGACGGATGCATCGGGAAATATGTGGCTTTTTGGTGGGTTTGGATATACAGCAAGTACCTCAGGTTATTTAAATGATCTTTGGAAATACGATCCCGCCACTAATCAATGGACATGGGTGAAGGGAGATAACACTATAAGTGCTTTTGGTGTATACGGCACACAGGGCACGGCTGCGTCCACCAATAAGCCCGGAGCAAGATATCTTCCAGTTTCGTGGACGGATGCCTCCGGCAATTTTTGGCTTTTTGGAGGAGCTGGCTATGCTGCAAGCAGCGGCAGTTTAGGTTTATTAAATGATCTTTGGAAATACGATCCTATCACCAATCAATGGACATGGGTTAAAGGAGATAATACCCCTGATAATTTTGGTGTATATGGCACACAGGGCACCGCGGCATCCACTAATAAGCCCGGGGCAAGATATCTTTCAGCTACATGGAGAGATGCAGGGGGCAATTTTTGGCTTTTCGGCGGGTATGGCAATGCCGCAAGCAGCCAGAGTAATTTAAATGATCTTTGGAAGCTAGGTGTAGCCGCCGTCTCTTCTTCATCAGATCATTTTCGCAGTAAGCAAACCGGCAATTGGAGTGCTGCAACAACATGGGAAAGTTCATCCGATAACAGCACTTGGATTTCTGCAACGCTTGCTCCTGATTTTAATGCCAATACTATTACTATTCAAAGTCCGCATACAGTAACCGTTACAGCCAGTGTAACCACAGATCAAACAACTGTAAATTCAGGAGGTGCATTAATTGTAAATCCCAATATGGTGTTAACTATTAATGACGGGGCCGACCTAAATGACCTTACTGTTACTAGTGGAGGTAGCATGACTATAAAATCAACCGTAGCAGGTACCGGAAGCTGCATTGGAAATTCAAATTCACCAAGGGTAAGCGGTAATGTAACTGTAGAAAGATATATATCTTCATTTAACAACCGTGCTTACCGGTTACTAACTCCAACAGTATCTACTACAACTTCTATTCATGCCAATTGGCAGGAAGGTGCAACCAGCAATACGCATAATCCTAATGCTGGCTTTGGCACACATATAACAGGAACAAAAACAGATCAGACAAATGGCTTTGACGGAACAACAACCGGTCAGGGATCAATGTTTACCTATAACCAAACAACCGATGCTTATGCACCCATATCCAATACTACCGGTACTTTCAGTGGCTTTGACGGTTATCTAATTTATATAAGGGGTGACAGAACTGCTAGTAATATAACCACAGCTACAGGTTCAAGCAATACCACCTTACGTGCAACGGGGTCTATGAATGTAGGGTTCGCACAAAGAATGCAACTTGCAAGCAATGGAGGCTTTAGTTTGGTTACTAATCCATTTGCCTCAGCCGTTAACTGGGGACTTATTTATAATAATGTGGCAGGGCATTCTACCAGTTTTGAAAACTATTATACTTATGTTGATCCTAACATTGGAGACAGAGGCGGCTATGTAACAGTAAGAAATGACGGGGTGCAAAGTCCGGTTACAAGTCCAACACCCGCAAACTATCCAGGAGTAAACATCCAAAGTGGTCAGGCATTTTTTATAAAGACAAAAAGCGGAATTACAACACCCACATTTACTGTTGATCAAAGTCATAAATCAACCACCAATAACATTGATGTATTCAGAACAGCAGTGGCAGCACAAAAGTTCACCGCTTCACTTTACTATAATGATCCTACTCTCGGCAGAAGAATAGC
>JBKJLG010000368.1:0-12131 GCA_046596995.1 Chitinophagaceae bacterium | reverse complement strand
ATTGGCGCTGATGCCGCACTAGAGCTTAATGGTCAATTTACCAGTGGCGGTGTTACCACACCGGTAGTTTTAAAAGTTAGTGCACCTGTTGAATTAAAGAATGAAAAAAGCAATGTAGTAGTTACAGATAACAGTGTTTACAAAGCCATCACCACTATTAATCTTTCATTACTTACAAAAAATATTTCAGAAGCCATGCTTAACAGCGCTGCTAAAACCAATGGCACCATACTTATTACATCTACAATAAATACAAACCTTTACAATATTTTACTTAGTAATCTGCACGATTGTGATGAAGTGGAATTTGAACATGATTAAAAAACAATCTATATATTAAAACTTAGCCCTGAATATTCGGGGCTTTTTTTATAAAACTATTGATAAATTTTGTGCGTAAATATTCTGAGAAAAAATTTTTATGCCCATTAAAAAAGAAACTTCCAAAACTAAAGATCCCTGTTGGGAAGGATATGAAAAAATTGGAACGAAAAAGAAAAACGGCAAACTGGTGCCAGACTGTGTTCCCGACAAAGAAAAGAAAAAGGCTGCCAAGAAAAAATAGTTACTGATATTTTAAACTGAGGTTGTATAATATCTTTTTATCTGACTCAGATAATTCTTTGCCTTTATCCTGCAAAGTAAAATGCCGCCTGAATGCACCAATGGCTGCGGCAGTATCTTTTATATCGTAACCAATTATGCGTAATGCCTGCAGATGATTAAAATTTGGTGGCATATCTGTTTTTGTAGTATCACTATACCATAACCCAAAACCTTTTTCGCTTAATTTTTGCCACGGAAAATTTATGTTAGGGTCCACTTTTCTACCTGGTGCAATATCACCATGCCCTATAAAATTTGCAGCGGGGATGCTATGAGCTTTTTTCAACAAGCCTAATAAGTTAAGCAGGCTGTTTAATTGCTGTTCAGTAAAAGTTTCAAAGCCATTGTTATCAATCTCAATTCCTATGGATGAAGAATTTATATCTGTGTTATTTCCCCACTTGCTGTTGCCTGCATGCCAGGCCCGTAAATAATCATTAAGCATGTGATGCACTGTGCCATCTTTACAAATAACATAATGCGAGCTAACTTGTGTACGTGGAAGCGTAAATGTTTTTAATGTTTGCTCGCAACTGTTTTGAGCTGTATGATGAATGATAACAAAGTTTGGTTTACGCATACCAAAGTTTGTTGTACCAACCCATTGGGCTGCGGTTGCAAAAGAATCTTTTACCGGATATTTGCTCAGCGTTTTTGCATAAGCTTTTACCTGCTTTTTGTAGCTTTTATTGGTAGCTGCATATTTATTTGTGGTGCAGGATAAAAAATTAAAAGCTATGATTAACAATAATGCTTTTAAGAGGTTTATGTTTGGGGCAATAGTAATACGCATACTTTAAAATTTAAAAATGGTAAGCAATTATCGCATTTAATTCACAATTATTATGAAGCGTTTTTACAAATTAATTATATCTGTTATTTTACCGGTTATGGTTGGGTGGGTAAGCAGTTATTTTACCGCCTCTTCAGTAAAAACATGGTTCGTAACATTAAAAAAACCGGTTTTCAATCCACCTGCGTGGTTGTTTGCCCCAGTATGGACAACCTTATATATTCTTATGGGTATTGCATTTTATTTAATCTGGAAAAATAATATTGCTAAGTATGATCTAAAAAAAAGAGCGATCTCATTTTATTTTATTCAGCTTTTATTAAATTTTTTCTGGTCGGTTATTTTCTTTTATGCCCGGCAACCCGGCTGGGCTTTTGCAGAGATCCTGATCTTACTGCTTATGATATGTGTAACCACTTTTTATTTTTATAAAATTTCAAAAACTGCAGGCTGGCTTATGGTACCCTACATTTTATGGGTATGTTTCGCCGCTGTACTTAATTATTCAATCTGGCAACTTAACAGTTAAATTTTTTTACATATTTCGGCGGTACTGTCCACCAACTTCGTACAAGGCATGTGTAATTTGCCCGAGCGAACAAAATTTCACGGTCTCCATTAATTCTTCAAAAAGATTGCCGTTGTTGATTGCTACTTGCTGTAAGCGTTTAAGCATTTCTTCGCTTTTATCTTTATGCCGTTCGTAAAATGCTTGTAAAGTATTTATTTGAAATTCTTTTTCTTCTGTTGTACTTCTTATCACTTCCTGCGGTAGAATAGTTGGTGAACCCGCTTTGTTTAAAAAAGTATTTACACCAACAATGGGGAATTCGCCTGTATGTTTCAAGGTCTCATAATACAAACTCTCTTCCTGTATTTTATTGCGCTGGTACATTCTTTCCATTGCGCCAAGCACTCCGCCCCTTTCTGAAATTCTTTCAAACTCCGCCATCACAGCCTGTTCTACAAGGTCAGTCATTTCTTCAATTAAAAAACTTCCCTGGTTAGGGTTTTCATTTTTCGAGGTACCTAATTCTCTATTGATAATTAATTGTATTGCCATTGCACGCCGTACACTTTCTTCCGTTGGTGTTGTTATGGCTTCATCGTATGCATTGGTGTGAAGGCTGTTGCAGTTATCATAAATAGCATACAAAGCCTGCAAGGTTGTACGTATATCGTTAAAATCAATTTCCTGTGCATGTAAACTTCTGCCGCTGGTTTGTATATGGTATTTTAACATCTGGCTGCGGCTGTTTGCATTGTATTTATGCTTCATGGCCTTTGCCCAAATTCTTCTTGCCACTCTGCCGATAACTGAATATTCAGGGTCCATACCATTGCTGAAAAAGAAAGAAAGATTTGGCGCAAAATCATTAATGCTCATTCCCCGGCTTAAATAATATTCTACATAAGTAAAACCGTTTGATAAGGTAAATGCAAGCTGAGTTATAGGATTGGCGCCGGCTTCAGCAATGTGATAACCACTAATGGATACAGAATAAAAATTTCTTACTTTTTTATCAATAAAATATTGCTGCACATCTCCCATTAATTTTAAAGCAAATTCTGTGGAAAAGATGCAGGTATTTTGTGCCTGGTCTTCTTTTAAAATATCAGCCTGCACTGTTCCACGAACATTTGCCAGCGCATTTGCTTTTATCTGTTCATAAATGTCAGGCGGCAAAATATCAGAGCCGGAAAGACCAAGTAAACGCAGGCCGAGTCCATCGTTGCCGAGAGGTAATGCCCCAGCCTCCCCTAAATCCCTTCCGGTGGAGGGGACTTTTAAATTCCCTTTTTCAGGAAGAACCGGCTTTCCATTTGTTCCTAAATATTTTGGGAGAGAGTCAATATTATATTTATCCTCAATGATCTTATTTACTTCTTCTCTTAAATTATTTTCAATAATGTATTTTTCGCATTGCTGATCTATTGCCGCATTTAAAAAGAAAGCAAGCAACATCGGCGCAGGACCATTGATGGTCATACTCACTGATGTTTTCGGGTCGCAAAGATCAAATCCACTGTAAAGTTTTTTTGCATCATCTACCGTTGCTATGCTTACACCTGCGTTACCAACCTTGCCATAAATATCAGGACGACGATCAGGATCTTCACCGTACAATGTAACACTGTCAAATGCAGTGCTGAGGCGCTTTGCAGGCTGCCCGATACTTACATAATGAAAACGGCGGTTCGTTCTTTCTGGTCCGCCTTCTCCGGCAAACATTCTTGTCGGGTCTTCTTCCTGGCGCTTTAAAGGAAACACTCCGGCAGTATATGGAAACTTACCGGGGAAATTTTCCTGAAGACGCCACTGTAAAATATCGCCCCAATCTTTAAACTTAGGAACAGCAATTTTTGGAATTTTTGATTGAGAAAGCGAAGTGAAATATAATGGTTGCTTGATAATTTTTCCTCTTACATCATATTCAAAAAACTCTTTTTGATAACGGGCTTTTGTTTCTTCCCATTCATCAACTAATTTTTTGCAAAGAGGATAGAGTTGTTTTTCGAGAGATGAGATAGCCTCCCCTATCCCGATAGCTATCGGGACTTCCCCGGTGTAGGGGACTTCCGAAGCACTTTTTGATTTTGAATATTCTTTTAATAATTGTTCAGTTCCTTTTAGCTTATAAAGCTTGCTTGCAATTTCTGCTTGCTCATCTGCTATCTTATTGTATTTATAAATTTCCTCTGCAATTTCCGCCAGGTATCTTACCCGCTTTGCAGGAATAATTTGTGTTTTAGCCCCCTCTAAATCTCCCCCGTTAGGGGAGACTTCCGAAAACTCAAAACGTGAGGAAGTTTTTTCATTAATTATTTCTATTAATCTTTTAAATAATTCATTAACACCTGCATCATTAAATTGAGAAGCGATAGTACCAATAACAGGAAGCTCTTCATTTTTTGCTTCCCATAAATTGTGATTCCTCTTGTATTGTTTTTTTACATCATGCAGAGCATCTAATGCTCCGGCTTTATCAAATTTATTTATGCAAACAATGTCTGCATAATCAAGCATGTTTATTTTTTCAAGTTGCGAAGCAGCACCATACTCCGGGGTCATTACGTACATACTTACATCTACATAATCTAAAATAGACGCATCACTCTGCCCTACTCCTGCGCTTTCTAAAATTATGAGATCAAATTTTTCTTCTTTACAAATGTCAATGGCTTCCTCTACATATTCGCTCAGGGCTTTATCGCTTTCCCGGGTAGCAAGGCTACGCATATAAGCCCGTGGATTGTGAATGGAATTCATTCTTATTCTATCCGCAAGCAATGCACCACCGGTCTTTTTCTTACTCGGATCAACGGAGATAACAGCAATGGTTTTATCTGTGTATGCACTTAAAAAACGCCGGACTATTTCATCTGTTACAGAAGATTTGCCTGCACCACCTGTGCCGGTGATGCCGAGAACAGAAGCCCCAGAAGTCCCCTCTAAATCTCCCCCTTTGGGAGAGACTTTCGCAAAAGCCCCCTCCAAACCTCCCCCCTTGGGGGAGACTTTCGCAGCTTCTTTTATTTTTGTTAGGGTGTTATCAATATTGTGAAGAATGCTTTCGTTTTTTATTCGTATTACATTAAATCCTAGTTCTTTTAATCTTTCTGTTCGCTGTTCATCGTTTAGTTTTACATCAGGCATTTGGTGAATTAATCCATCCACTTCTATGATGAGATGTTTATCAAGAGAAATAAAATCAGCAATAAATTTATCAATGATATGTTGCCTTCTGAATTTAATTCCATCAAGCTGCTTATCCCTTAAATAATTCCACAATGCTCCTTCTGCTTCTGTAAAATTCTTCCTGTGTTCGAGCGCAAACTCTTTTAAACTTTTATAATAAAAAGGATCTGCAGTTGCGAAAAAAGGTTGGGAATCTCCATTTAAAAATTGTTTGTAAGGCTCTCCATTTTCAGCTAAAGTAATTGCTTTTGCAATTTTTTTAATATCTCTCCATTCACCCAATGCATTATGTCCATTCCCATTAGCAGACACTTTGGAAGTCTCCCCTTTGGGGGGAGATTTAGAGGGGGCAGTGAGGCGACATTGCTCTACCACATCTACAATCATCCCTTCCAATCCCATTTTTCTACCGTCATCGGGTGAGTAAATTTTTGTAATACCATATTTATGCAGCTCATCAATTTCGCTCGGCAGAATAGTTCCCCCGCCGCCGCCAAATATTTTTATGTGTCCGCAGCCATTTTCATTCAGTAGGTCTTTCATATATTTAAAAAACTCCACATGCCCACCCTGGTAACTGGTAATGGCTATACCTTGCACATCTTCTTCAATTGCACATTCCACAATTTCTGCGACGCTGCGATTGTGCCCCAGGTGAATTATCTCTGCTCCTTTGCTCTGCATTATGCGCCGCATGATATTTATGGCTGCATCGTGCCCGTCGAACAAGGCAGCGGCAGTAACTATACGTACATTATTAGTGATAGTAAAAGACATAATTTGATTTAAATAATGGATGGTAAAAATACAAATAAAGGCAACGAAAAGACTTCTATATCATACGGAAAGTTAGATTAGCAAATTCTTTTACGCTTAATGTTTCGGCACGTCTTGCAAATAATTCATCCTGTAAAACATCCTGCGTAAATAAACTTTTTACTGCATTACGCATCGTTTTTCTGCGCTGATTAAATGCAGTTTTTACCAGTACTTTAAAAGCCCGGTCACTTTTTACCGGAAGTCTTTCTTTTACCGATGTTAACCTTATAACACCGCTTTTTACTTTTGGTTGCGGCGTAAAACATTCATTGCCTACATCAAATAAATATTCAACATTATAATAGTATTGTATTAATACACTTAACACGCCATACACTTTACTGCCTTCTTTTGAAGCTGCCCTTTCTGCTACTTCTTTTTGAAACATGCCGATAACACAGGGCACATCATCTTTCCAATCTAATATTTTAAAAAGTATTTGTGTTGAAATGTTGTATGGGAAATTTCCAATAACGGTAAAGGGCTCATCAAAAGGTTTATCAATTACCAAAAAACTTTTGTTGATAATCTTATCTTTTAACGTAGGATATTTTTGATTTAAAAAATCAACTTTTTCTGTATCCAGCTCTACTGCTTTAAAATTTATTTCACGAAGGTTTATTAAATATTTTGTGAGTGCACCGCCACCAGGGCCAACTTCCAACAAATTTTTAAAAGTATTTTGTTGCAGCGCATCCACAATTTTTTTTATAATATTTTCATCTTTTAAAAAATGCTGCCCAAGGGATTTTTTTATTGTGTACATGCGTGATGCAAATTACACATAACTTCGCTTAGATAATTTGGATGCCATTAAGCCTATCAGCATTTGCAATTATTATCTGCGTTATCTAAACTAAAAAAAAATGAATTCAGCTGCTATAGAAAATAAGCCTGTAATAGGTTTTACCATCGGCGATATTAATGGTGTGGGACCCGAAATAATAATAAAAGCTTTAGCTGACCTAAGAATGCTGGAAATATGTACTCCTGTTATCTTTACCAATAATAAAGTAATTAATTTTTACAGAAAAAGCATACCGGATACAGTACTGAATTTTATTAATATTAAAGAACTTAACCGCATAAATCATAAGCAGGTAAATGTTTTTAATTGCTGGGAAGAGGAAGTTGCTATTACACCCGGGACAATAAATGAAACAGGTGGCAGATACGCAATAAAAAGTTTAATAGCTGGCGCAGAAGCTTTAAGAGATGGAAAAATACAAGGCTTGGTAACAGCACCCATTCATAAAAAAAATATTCAAAGCGAGACTTTTAGTTTTACAGGACATACACCTTATTTAAAACATTTATTTAATACAAAAGATGTGCTGATGCTGTTAACGGCGGAAAATTTAAAAGTTGGTTTGGTAACTGAACATTTATCAATTAAAGAAATTGCACCAAATATTACAAGAGAAAATATTGTTAGCAAGCTGCAGATATTACAGGCAAGCCTGCAAAAAGATTTTGGTATTGATAAACCTAAAATTGCTGTGCTGGCTTTAAACCCACATGCCGGCGATGAAGGTTTGATTGGCAAAGAAGAAGAAGAAATTATTAGGCCTGCAGTTAAAGATGCTAAGCACCAAAACATTCTTGCAGTAGGCCCGTTTAGCGCTGATGCTTTTTTTGCCAGGGGGCAGCATGAAAAATTTGATGCTGTTTTAGCAATGTACCACGACCAGGGATTAATTCCTTTTAAATCACTTGCAATTGGTGAAGGTGTAAATTTTACAGCTGGTATTGCAGGCGTGAGAACAAGCCCCGATCATGGTACTGCATTTGACATTGCAGGAAAAAATAATGCGGACGAATCTTCTTTAAGAGCAGCAATATTTGCCTGTGCAGATATAATTAATTTTAGAAAAACTTATGAAGAGAATAGAAAAAATCCTTTGAAAAAAGTTAGTGCAGCTATTGTTGCCAATGCGGTGGATGAAAAAATTGTTGAGGAGGGGTAGGATTTAGATGGCTTAAACTGAGATGCCTTTTATCGCGTTTTTATCTAATGCCACCCCATCATCGTTTGTATTTTTTGTAGTTATCAGGTATGCTACTACTATATTAGGAACCCAGCAAAGCCACGAAACTATTACATAAGCCTTATTAAAATCATGAAAGAACATAATTAAGAGAGGAAGATATACCCTTAAAGTGACAGCTGAGAAACATGCCGCATAACTATATATCATCATTTTTCTATGTTGTTCAATTCTGCCCTTTTTTATTTCAATAAATGCTTTTGAAGTAGAGTAAAACCAAATAATTCCAAGGCACATAAATCCTAAAGAAGAAATGAATCCACCGGTGGCAAACAGTGCAATATATATACCTGCTACAGCGCTGAGTAAGGATGTAATCAAATAAACCTTACCCAGAATTCTATGTACATTTAAATTTTTCTCTCTATATTTTTTTATAAACTGGATCCACCCAATCAGTAGTGCCACTCCACCTAATATAATATGCGTGTAAAATTCAATGTTCCAGAAAAGATTATTTAATAGTGCATCACTTTTTGTTTGCAACAGGCCAAACTTCCTGTTTATGATAAAATAAATTGTTGGATAAAGTCCAACAGTTATAGCTAGAATGGCCATTACAATTTTTAATAATTTTTTTGTCATTTTCAACTTCAAAAAGCTTTTAGCTTTTGTCAGGATGCATATAACTCTGTAATGCACTTACATAACTCTCAAAAGCATCAATTCCTTTAGGTGTTATTTTACAGAGGGTGAGAGGATAGTTGTCCTTAAATTGTTTTGTTACTTCAATATAACCGGCATCCTTTAATTTGGTTATTTGCACGCTTAAATTTCCGGCAGTGGAATTTGTTTTTTCTTTAATGAAAGTAAATTCTGCCTCCTTTACACTTAAAAGCAAACTAACCACTGCAAGGCGCAGCGGAGCATGTAAAATCGGATCCAGCTCTTTAAATTCCATCCTTAGCTTTTGTTTGTTTTATGATATTGGTTGCGAAGCATATAACCGGGAATTAAATAGCCAAGCAAAACAGCAATAGCAGATATTATCATACTATATTTAAAATCGGCTACTATAAAAATTAAAATAGAGGCTGCCCAGCTTACATAAGCACCAAATATCAATGGCTTAAACTTTATAGCGCTACCATATACATACATCCAGAAAGCATAGAGAATAAAATAATAACCAAAACCTAATCCATTATTTGCTATAGATGATGCAATAATCATGGTCATTAAACTCAGGAAAAAACCGGCGCCGAATTTATCAAGCATTTCTTCTACATAGGTTTTCACTTTTACAATTCGTTTCCTTGTACTTCGATAAATAAAATAAATAAGGACCATGATACCCATACCATTCCATAAATATTGGATAATTCGATCCTGGTCCAGGAATTTTAAAACAGCTGAAGCTGAACTTGCAATAAATAAAAGCCAACCCCACAACAACCAACCCTCGCCTTTATCCCGATATTCATTTTTTACCTGGCTTATCATTTTAGCTATCAGGTTAAAACCTTCCTCTCTTGAAAAATTTTCGTTATCCATGATCAAATATTTTCTTTTTTATATTTTGCCCGTAAAATAAAACCGGGAATTATCCAGGCCCCAATAACTGCTGCTGCCAATAATAATAATTGATATTCGTAAGTAGTAAACATGGCAACCACTGCCAATGCCCAGCAAATAAATCCGCCTATTTTTAAAGGTTTAAATCTTAGTAACACTCCCGATAAAAAAGTTGGCATTCCATACATAACAAGTACAGCGGCGTTAATAGCATCTACTGCATCATTTTTTATAAGAATATATACAAGAATAACTGAGCAGATGATAAACGTAAACCAGACAAACCCAATAATTTCATCAGTGTACGTCTTTACTTTTTCTCTCTTTCTTTTTTTAAACAAATAATAAAACTGGTAAACAGATACCAACCATGTTAAATACCAAACATAATAAGCGTTATTATTTTTAAAAAAATGCAGCATTATAAATTGCGTAATGCAACAAACAAAAATCACAAAGCCCCACAATAAATATAAATGGCCGGTTTCACTAAAGCGATTTCTTGCATTGTTTATCATGCCGGCAATAATGGAGAGGCTTTCAGCCCCCGTCATTTGTTGTTCCTTCTCATTCATAAAACAATTATTTGTTTGCCATAGATAAAAAATATTCTGCTGCCGATTTGCCCCATGAAGGATGCAATTCAGTTTCGGGCTTAAAGGTATCAAACATTGCAAGCGCTTTCTCAAATAAAGGCTTAGCCACTGATTTACCACCACCAAATGCTTCAGGGGTATAAAATTTTGCCTGTGCCTCAAGATAAACAGGACGTGGATTTGTAGGGTCTAATTTTTTTGCTTTTTCAATATTTTCGGAGGAAGCCTGTCCGTATTGCATCCACCGAGTTTGCGGATCAACCATCATGTGAGTAGAAGCGATCATGCTTTTTATCACCGCAAACTCTGAATTTTCTTTGCCGACAATTGCTTCTGCTTTTGCCAGTAATTCTTCAGCTTTATCTGCAATAGGATCAACTTTTGTTTTATCTTTTTCTGAGTAACTGCTTATAATATTTGCATAAGCAGCATAATAGTAAGGCAGCCACAGTGTTTTTTCGGCATCTGCAATTCTTTCAAAATTATTAGCCAGTTCTTTTGCATTTCCTTTTTGCATGGCAGAATCCAGTAATAAAATATTTTTCTTCATAGCGCCTGCATATTTATCGCCCTGCGCAAAAGATATTGCTGATGCGCAGATGATAAACATTGATAAAATTGTCTTTTTCATTTTTTTTTGTTTTTAGTGAAGCGGTGATTGTATTTTGTTTATTTGTTTTGTTTAAAAGCGTTTAATTTAATTAAGAACATTTTCCCCTTCGCTCTCTTTCCCTGTTGGGGAAGGGTTGGGATGGGGCATTATAAATTATTGTTGATTGCATCTTCAGTTCTGTCAATTCCAAAACTTATGAAGAGTCCCAGGTAAAAAAATCTTTTGGCAGGCGGAAGCACCGGTTGTTTTATTTTCCCATTATATGAATAATTATAGCTGAACACCTGATTGCTACCTAAAATATTGGTTACAGAAAATACCAGTACAGTAAATTTGCTTGCATTTGTTTTACCAATATCGGGCAGGTAATTAAGACTAAAGCTCATTGAATTAAAATCTATTGTTCTGCCATTATCAAACACCTTTGGCGAATTGGTGTTATCATTTCTAATATCATAATACGGTCTGCCGGTTGCGTATGTATATGATGTATTGAATTGTGTTTTTAATTTGGTTACAAATTTTTTCACAACCAGGGAGGCTGTGTGTTTTGCAGCAAACGATGGCTCAATAAGTCCCGGATAATTTAAAAAATCTCTTTTTGTATCCAGGTAAGAGTAAGAAACCCAGTAATCCACATTCTTAACGGTTTTTTTATCTCTCCAAAAAAGCTCAAACCCTTTTGCATCCCCGTAACCTTTATTGTTTATTGCTGACTGCCTGCCATTAACATTCCCCGTTTTAATAAGATCTGTATATTTTTTATAGAACAACTCTGTTCTAAAAGTTTGAGTATTGGCTATTTTTTGATATTGAGCTATATAATGTGTTGCCTTTGCAAAATGTAAAGCATTGGGCGATGATAAACCTGCCTGACCGGCAGGCAGGTACCTGTTCTCCGGGTTTTGATAAAAATTTCCATAAGCTAAAGATGCCTGGCTGTTGTTGGTTAATTTATAGGCTAAAGAAATTCTTGGAGCAATATTCCATTTGTTCAGCAATGATGAATGCTCTGCTCTTCCGCCAATTTTTGCAGCAATATCGTTGGTAATATAAATGTCCGTTTCGGCAAAGCCGGATAGTAGATTTTCTTTTATTGTACCGGTACTTCTGTTTCCGGTATAATCAGTATAGTTTCCATTTTCTTTACTGTAATTGTATTCACTGCCAAACCTGATGGTACTGATGCCCTTTAATTTTTTCTCTACTACCACTTTTCCATTTACATAATTGCCATTATTGGTTACATCAAAATTTTTGTAAGCATAAAAGCCGGGGTTTGTTACAACCTGCTTTTCATTTTTATCATTGGTAAATTCATTGCTTATATTATCTTTATTAGTGCTATAGCTAAATCCTGCATTAAATTTCCAGCCATTTCCCAATCTTTCTTTCCAAGAAAGATTGTGATACATATTTAAGTTTTTAAGAGAAAAAGCAT
>JBKJLG010000212.1:0-2880 GCA_046596995.1 Chitinophagaceae bacterium | reverse complement strand
CAATGGTGCAGAGTTTACTTATTATTACCCGTAAAGTTTTACATTTAGAAGACTATATTACTGTAGGCCATATTGAAGCAATGAATAAAGTAATTGTATTAACCGGCTCTATTGTAGGCTGTGCTTATCTTACTGAATTATTTGTTGCCTGGTACGGACAAAATCAATATGAGTGGTGGGCTTTTAAGCAAAACAGGTTAAATCTTTTTAGCCCTTACGGATGGAGTTATTATGGTATGATGTTCTGTAACGTTGTATCTCCACAATTATTCTGGAGCAGAAAATTAAGAAGAAATATTGTGTTCACTTTTTTCATGTCAGTATTAATAAATGTGGGTATGTGGTTTGAGCGTTTTGTAATTATTGTTACATCAATTTACAGGGATTATCTGCCATCTGCATGGAGCACTTATTACAGTCCGTCAATTTGGGAAGTAGGTTTTTATTTAGGAACATTCGGTTTATTCTTTACCTGTTATTTTTTGTTTGCAAAATATTTTCCAGTAATAGCTGTGGCGGAAATTAAAGCAATATTAAAAACAAGTGGAGAAGGGTATAAGAAAAAAATGACTGAGACAGAAAGAATGGATGCTGATAAATTTTATATTGAAGAAGTAGAGCATGCTCACTAAGCTAATAGCTAATAGCTAATAGCTCAAAGCTTAAAAATAATATGTCTGTAAAAAAATTTGTAGTAGGTTGTTTCGATGATGAAAAGGTTTTGTTTCCTGCGATAAAAAATGTTCGCCGGGCAGGATACAAAATACATGACGTGTACACACCATTTCCTGTGCATGGGTTAGATCATGCAATGGGCATACGAGAAACAAGTTTGCACACTGCCGGTTTTATATTTGGAATTACCGGTACGGCTACAGCACTGGGTTGTATGGGATGGATTTTTACACGGGATTGGCCATTGGACATTGGTGGTAAGCCGCATTTTCCTTTGCCTGCTTTTATCCCCATTACCTTTGAAACAACTATTTTATTTGCTGCTGTTGGTATGGTGCTTACATTTTGTTATTTGTGCCAAATGATGCCGGGTGTTAAAAAACATCATTTTCATCCCCGTGCAACAGACGATCTTTTTGTTATGGCAATTGAGTGTACAGAAAAAACTAATGAAACAGAAGTATTGAGTTTTTTACAAAACAATGGCGCAGTTGAAATAAATGTACAGCATGCAGAAACAGGCTGGTGGTTTGGAAGATACGCCAAACAACAAAAATTATACAGGAAGGAAGAGGTTGGCTATTAAAAGAATATTGAGAAAGTTCAGGTATGAAAAAAACTAATTTTATTTTATTTTCTGCGGTTTTGGCAATAACAATATTGGCAAGCTGCGGCAGCAAGCGAGATCCGGGCAGAATCTATATGCCTGATATGACATACAGCAGGGCTTTGGAGGCATACGCTACCAATGATCTTAAACAGCACGGAATAAATTATTTGCAATACCCGGTAGAAGGTACAATTAGAAGAGGCGATTTGTTTGCCTATACTTTGCTTAACGATTCAAATGGTTACAAAATGTCGGTGGAGGTAAAAGATCCTTTGCCTGCATTAGATTCAATTCAATTACTGGAAGCAAAAAGATTATACAACATTAACTGCGCAATTTGCCATGGCGAAAACATGGATGCACAGGGGCCTTTGGCAGTTTCAGGAAAAATTGGCGGTATTGCCAATTTAAAATTAGACCAATACGTAAAACAACCTGTGGGGCAAATGTATCATGTGGTTGCTTACGGTAAAGGCAATATGGGTAGTTATGCTTCTCAACTTGACAGAAAGCAAAGATGGATGGTGATACAATACGTAAAGTCTGAACAACAGAAAGGTGCAGCTAATACATCAGCCACAGAAAAAAAAGCAGACAGTACAGTAAAAAAATAACGATTTAATTATAAAAAAAAGTTGATGAACAATCATTTTGTAATACCGGGGGGATATAAAAAGTGGTCGGCCGGCCTTATGATTGTGGGCTTAATCTCACTTATAGCAGGGGTTCTTTTTTTACACCCAACAGCAGGCTCTCATGGTGATAATGTAAGCAGCACAAGGTTTTGGGCCGTGTTATTACAAAACAGCGTATTCTGGTTATTGCTGGTGAATGCAAGTATGTTCTTTATTTGCATAACAACATTAGCCATGGGTGGTTGGCAGGTTGCCTTTAGAAGAGTAACTGAAGCAATTTCATCATTAGTACCCATTTTAGGATTACTTACCCTGGTAATTATATTGAGCATTGTATTTGGACACCGCACTGATATTTATCCCTGGCTTGATAAACATCATGTAGAAACTGATAAAATTTTAAGAGGAAAAGCTGGATTTCTAAACCCGACAGTTTACACCATTGCTTCTGTGCTAGCAATTGGTCTATGGGCTTTTATCGGCAGAAAAATGCGTCAGCTAAGTTTGGAAAGTGATCAGAATGGTGCTATGGATTATGAGACCGGAAAAAAATGGATAGGAAAAAATATAGCATGGGGTGCGGCATATATTGTTGTGTTTGGTTTAACTGTTGGTTCAACCATTCCATGGGTTTGGTTAATGAGTATAGACCCTCATTGGTTTAGCACCATGTACAGTTGGTACACATTTGCAAGCACATTTGTATCCGGCGTATCTTTAATTGCATTATTTGTAGTGTATTTAAAAAACCGTGGCGAACTGGAGTATGTTACAGAGGAGCATCTTCACGATCTTGGAAAATTCATGTTTGCTTTTTCTATTTTCTGGACGTACCTGTGGTTCTCTCAATACATGCTTATTTGGTACAGTAACCAGCCGGAAGAAACCATTTATTTTATACAAAGAATTGGCACAGCAGAACATGCAGGTCCATATAAAGGAATATTTTTCTTTAATCTG